>JAXDJK010000711.1:0-3007 GCA_034665665.1 Acidobacteriota bacterium | reverse complement strand
GGCTTCCGGACCAAGCTCCGGACGATGAGGAGCGGGTGTTCCCACCAGGCTCCGGGGTCGCGGTCGTCGAGCGAGATCTATCGCAGGGACCGGCGCTAGTCGCATACGCGCCGGCCGCACTTGTGGCCGCCTGGAGTCGCTCCGAAGCGCAGATCCGATCGGCCATGGCTTCCTGTCGCTTGGGGACGCCGACCGTCACGCGGTGGACGAGTTCCTGGACCACAACGAGTTCGGCTTGGCCTTCGAAACCCTGGCCCGCGCGTTGGTTGCCAGCGGCGAGGCTGTTCCGGGGGCGGTCTTACGTGCGCTGCGGTCCGCGGCGGATGAGATGGGTTGCTCTGACGATCCCGACCTGAACCGCTTCACGTGTAACGGTTGAATTCCGCGGCGGGGGCCGGTCGCGGACAATGTCCGGAGATGGTGAGCTCGGACGTCACTGCTGGCTTCCTGCGGCATGCCGGACTCGACGGCGATTCGTCGGGCGATGGATCCCCGCGGGTATCCGACGGAACGTGGCCACTCCACGCGGCCGCTAGCGATGACTTTCGAGCTGCGGTGAATGACTTCATCGGGTTGCTAGGCCGGCTGAACGTCGAGGTCAACGGCGCAGTCCCGTCGGAAACTGCGTCATCTGACAAGCACGCAGACATCCCACGCGATATTGCCTACGCCGTCGTGCTCGTCTTGCAGGAGTTACGGACGCGGATCGATTCCGGCGCCCCAGACGAGACAGGCGACTTCTTCGAGGCGGCCTGGTCGATTGAGATGGCTTGGTCGCAAGTGTTGGCAGGCGACATTGACGACGTCGCCGAGAACCTGGAGCAGGAACGTGCCGCACGCCGTCCGGGGCGTCGAGCGTCGCCTTAGAACAGTGGCGTGTGCAAGGCGGGGAGCTAACTTAAGGCGCGGCGGTACGCCCATAGGACGACGACGCCGATCGCGATGCCAATTGCGACGAGGTGCGTCGTGTTCGCGCCGCCGATTCGGGTCTCGTTCCCATCGGCGTCGACCACAACCACGGGGCCGTGCTTTAGCTGTCGCGCGAGAGGTTCAGTCCGAACAAGATCGGCGGGCACGAACGTGGTCTTTGAGGCGTATCCAGGCTCGCCGGCAAGCACGGCGTCGACGGCCGCATCGAGCGCGCGGGAGGCGGCTTCAAAAGCGCCTGACCTTCGAGTGTGGTCTACCGCAGCCATCCGGCAATCATTCCTTCAAATCCTTCTTCGACAGCGTACCGGGCATTCCTTAGTGCTTCCGCTGGAGTTCCCCAATGAAAGATCTCTGGCGGGTGCTCAGCGCGGCCCCGCGCATCGCAGCGATGCATGTGGTGATCACCCTCCGGATTGCCCTCGCCGTGCGCGTTGTCGAAGATCCGAACAGCCGTTGCGCGCCCACGCGAATCAAGGTGTCTGAGGACCACCGCGTATTCGACGACTTCCGCGCGCTCGCCTGGGTCGCGATCCAGAGAAAACCGCACGACCATGTCCGCGTCATGCGAGAGCTGCAGCGTGAATTCGTGCCACCTCACGGGCGCCGCACCTTAGGCCCGCTGGCCGTCGTACTCAGAGTTACTTCGGTGGCAGATCGCGGTGAAGCCGCCATCGCAGATCCTGCCCTGGCCAGGTCGCAGGGTCGAATCCTGCCGGGCGCGCCGTAATGACGTCCAGTTCTCTCTCAGAATGCGTTGGATGGCGCGCAGCCGGAATCGCCCGAAGACGTGGGAAGAGTTACGCCGGCGCGTCTTGGAAGAGGAGGAAGAGGACTACCTGTCGGTCGCCGAGATGGAGGACCGACGCCGCAAGCTGAGCTGGTTCCGGCATGCCCCGTGGGTTGCACCAGTCCTCGTCCTCGCTTTCGTGCCTACGATCAGGACGGGCGACGCGCCAGTCTGGCTGTTGTTCGTGGTTGCAGGGTCTCTTGTGTACGGCGCCGTCACCCTGTACATCATTTATCGGCGATACGACCCGCGGTGGGCCGCACTGATACGTGACAAGCAAGAGGGCGAGGGCTTCGTGCCGTCCGTGCCTGAGCCGCAACCTCCGCCCGCCAGCCTGCCCGTCGCACAGCCGCGCAGACGCTTTGTTGCCTGGGTCGCTGATGCGGCTATCGCAGCCATGATCTTCACGCCCTTCAATCCGGCGATCTGGAGCGACGAGCCCGACGCTGGGCTCTTCTTCGCGCTCTGGTCACCCGCGATGGTGCTGCTTTACCTCTATCTGATCGCCTTCGACGCCGGCGCGCGCGGAGCGACGCCCGGCAAGCGCTTGCTCGGATTGCGCGTCGCGGACCTGGACGGCGGGCCGGCCATCGGCTGGCGGCGCGCTGCCATTCGTCGCCTCGTGTACACGGTCGGCGGCCTCGCGCTCTACATCGGCTGGCTGTGGCTATTCACAAACGAACGGCGACAGGCCTGGCATGACAAGGCGGCCCGGACAGTGGTAGTGCGCGTCGGGTAGGCAGCCGTGCGTAGGCTCGCGCGCCATGGGCCGAGCCGACGATCACTTTCCGGTCGTGTCAGCTGCGTTCCCGCCCGACCTTGCAGCAAATGCCGACCTGCTCGCCGACATCCTGCCGCCGGCAACGTTCGAATCCTGCCGGGCCCGTTCGCAGAATCCGCATCGCTATTCCGCATTCTCCTTTCGACAGGCTGCGGCGGGGCATGTTGGGGCCACCGGGGTTCCGAGTCCGCGTCGCCGCTCAGACCAGAGCGCGACCGCGGCGACCATCAGATGCGGCAGGATCTGGGCGTGGAGGAACGCGAGTGGGCGGCCTGGTGGCGGGCTAGCGGCGAGGATCAACTCAGGGCGCTGCTTATGGCGGTGTGGGACCCCATCGGCGTCGAGGCGCCGCTGCCGCGTACGACGAATACGACAGCTACCTGCCGGGCTTAGCCTCGGAGCTTCGTCGCGGCGCTCGCCACGAGCAGATTTCGGAGTTCCTTTCGCACACGCGAGAGCACTGGGGTGAACGGCCGCCAGGCCCGGACCAGCATGACGAAGAGGCCGCG
>JAXDJK010000710.1:0-6533 GCA_034665665.1 Acidobacteriota bacterium | reverse complement strand
CGGACGTGGGTGTCGCCTTTGCTGTCGAGGAAGGTGCCGAGAGACTCGAAGTCTTCGGTGCCGACCATCTGCAGAAGAGCCGACTGGCTCTTGAGGAAGGCCTTGGCGGCCTTGTCGGTCGCCCCGGCACCAAGCTGTCCGAGCTCGCCCGTGACGAACGTCGGAACACCGTTGTGATCCATGTCATGGATCTTGATCTTGGTTTCCTGGGCCGGGTTCTTCGCGAACGCCACGGTGGCGCTCAGAAGGAGAGTCGCTGCGAGGAGTTTCTTCATCAATTTGTTCCCTTATGCCGTCTCAATCGCCCGCTTCCGGGCGGATCGCTCTAAGCGCAAGGGCACTGCCACGACGTAAGTCATTGATTTCATTGAAAGCGACAATACAAAGGGTCAAAAGAGCACCCAACGAAGTGTTGCAGGATGGTCACGAGCTGACCCAAAGGGTTAGCAACGGACCCCGCGAAGAGCCGAACGTGTGGCATACATCGTTCGTACTGCCTCCGACATGAAGAAGTTGATCCGCGATCCGCAGCTCGAGCAGTTGGTGAAGCAGTTGAATGATGATCCGAAGAGCAGTTCCTCGGGTTCCTCGGAGTTCCTCGGCGAACACGAGGCCCGCGGCATACCGAGGAACTCCGAGGAACCCGAGGAACTCCGAGGAACTGCATCCAGCAATCCCCTCGAACGGCTCCTCGTCGAAATGGCCCAGCGCGGCGCGAGCGATCTATTGATCGTGAACGGCGCGCCTCCGGTGCTCCGCATCGGCGGACGGCTGGTGCGGACTTCGGAGCCGTCCCTCTCCCCGGAGGACATCAACGCGCTGCTCGGACCGCTCGGGACGGGGAAGATGCGCGAGCGGATGGAGAGCGAGGGGGCGGTCGACTTCTCGCTGCGGCTGGCGAAGGCGGATGGCGACGAGGACCGGCGCGCCTGGCGCTTCCGCGTGAACGTGCACCGGCAGCGCGGCACGCTGGCCGCGGCGGTGCGCGCGCTGCCGACGGAAGTGCCGACGCTGGCGCAGCTCGCATTGCCGGCTGGGCTTGCGGAGCTGGTGAAGCCGACCCGGGGGCTGGTGCTGATCTGCGGGCCAACGGGCTCCGGCAAGTCGACCACGCTGGCGGCGCTGGTGGGCGAGATCAACCGCAACGAGGCGCGGCACGTCATCACGATCGAGGATCCGATCGAGTACGAGCACCGCAACGGGAAGTCGATCGTCGAGCAGATCGAAGTCGGGCGCGACGCGCCATCGTTCGCCGCGGCCCTCCGCGCCGCGCTGCGTCAGGATCCGGACGTGATCCTGGTCGGCGAGATGCGCGACCTCGAAACCGTGGCCACGGCCCTGACCGCGGCCGAGACGGGGCACCTGATCCTCTCCACGCTGCATACGAGCGACGTGTCCCAGGCCATCCACCGCATCGTGGACGTGTTCCCGCCCGCGCAGCAGACGCAGATCAAGCAGCAGCTCGCGCTCAGTCTCAATGCCATCGTCGTCCAGCACCTTCTCCCCCGCAGCGATGAGCAGGGACGCTCGGTGGCGGTGGAGGTGCTGTTGGCCAACAACGCCGTGCGCAATCACATCCGCAACGAGAAGCTGCAGCAGCTGGCCACCGAGATCACCCTCGGCAAGCGGCAGGGCATGATCTCACTCGAAGACTCGCTGGCCGCGCTGGTCCGCGACGGCCGCATCACCGCCGAAGACGCGCGCGTGCGCAGCGCGCGGCCGGACGAGCTGGACTCGCTGCTGCGCGGGCAGAACCGGTAAGAGTTTGTCATGCCGAGCGTAGCGAGGGACCTGTGCGGGTGGGGCGCGATGCACGTGCCACAAGCCCCATGCCCCACCCGCACAGGTCCGCGCTCGACGCTCGGGATGACAACCTTCGGGAAAACCGTCGCCGCGTGCCAGTCCTATAGCTGCAGAGGGGCAGGCAGGTGAGCGAGGTCTTACTGGATTCGACGCGGAGCGTGGACCAATGGACGGGGGGGAAGGAGCGTATCCTTACCTCCAGCAATCGGGTCATGCATCCAAAAGAGCTGTTCGAGGCGAACCTCTCGCTGGTCGGGAGAGTGATCGATCGCGTCTGCGGCCGTGCGCATCTGACCGGCGCGGACGCGGAGGATTTTGCCTCCACCGCAAAGCTCTACCTGATCGAGAACGATTACGACGTGCTCCGCCAGCACGACGGGCAATCGTCGCTGGCCGGCTATCTCGCGGTGGTGCTGCAGCGCCTGATGTGCGATGAACGCAACCGCACCATGGGCCGCTGGCGCGCGTCGGCGGAAGCGAAGCGGATGGGAGAGGCGGGCGTGCTGCTGGAGACGCTGCTGCTGCGCGACCGGCGGTCGCTGCAGGAGGTCGTGCCGATCGTCACCGCGGCCGACCGGCGTCTTTCCGCGGCCGACGTCGAATCGATGGCGGCGCGGTTGCCCGACCGGACGCCGCGTGCCCGCGCGCAGCCGATCGATCCGATCACCGAGGCCACGCTGGCGGCGGAGGACGACACTGCCGCGCGTGCCATCGAGTCAGACCGGCAGCGGCTGGCGGCGCGGACGAGCGCCACGCTGCGCGATGCGCTCGCGGCCCTGCCGGCCGAGGACCGCATGATCGTCAAGCTGCGCTTCGGCTCGGGGATGAGCGCGGCCGACGTCGCGCGCATTCTGCAGATCCCGCAGCGCCCGCTCTACCGGCGCATCGAACTGCTGCTCGGCCACCTACGCCAGATCCTCGGCGCGGCAGGAGTGGACGAGGCCTCCGCGGCGGAACTGATCGGTTCCACGGAGCTGGATCTCGGCATCCGCGATGGGAAAACGGACCCGGCGTGGCAGTCGGACGAAGAGAACAGTGCGAATCCTGCACGGAGACCGACGTGACCTCGACCGACACCAGCCACTCCTGCATCCCGGCCCGGACACTCGCCCGCCTGGCCGAGGGAACGCTGCCGCGCCCCGAGCTCGCGGCCGTGCTCGCGCATCTGCAGGACTGCGCCGACTGCATGGAAGTGCTGGCCACGGCGAATGACGTGCTGGCCATGGAAGCGAAACGCACCGGCACCGCGCCGGCGCCGATCCGGCAGCGTTGGGGTCTGACCCTCGCCGCGGCCGCGATCATCACCATCGTGGCGGTGCTGGCGGTGCGTGCGCCGTGGTCACCGTTCCGCCCGGCCGACGGCATCGCCCGTCTGGCCAGGCTGGCACCGCGGACGGAGCGGCTGGTCGAGCCGCGGCTGTCTGGCGGTTTTGCATGGGCGGAGTACCGCGGTCCCGACCGGGCCACCGAGGACGAGCTGAATGCCACCCGGCTCAAACTTGGCGGCGCGGCCGGCGAGGCGGTGGAGCGCGCGCAGAGCGATCCATCCGCGGACGCGCAGCACACGGCCGGCGTGGCCATGCTGCTCGTCGGACAACCGGAGACCGCGGTTCGCACGCTGCGCACGGCGGTTGAGCGCGCGCCGGAAGACGCCGGTGCATGGAGCGACCTGGCGGCGGCGCAGTACGCGGCGGCCGTGCGGTTCCGTCGCGCGTCGCTGTATCCCGAGGCGTTGGCCGCGGCGGACCATGCGCTGCGAATCGATCCGAAGCAGGGTGAGGCGCTGTTCAATCGCGCGCTGATCCTCCAGAAGCTCGGCCTGCGCGAGGAAGCGCGCGCCGCGTGGCAGCACTATCTCGAGGTCGATCCGTCGTCCGCGTGGGCTACGGAGGCGCAGCGGTATCTGAAGGAGATCCCGGCGGTCGATCAGGACGCGGAGTTCCGCAAGGAATTGCCGCGCCTCGAAGCAGCGGCGGCGGGCAGCGATGCGGCGCGCGTGCGGCAGTTCGTCGCCGCGTATCCGCAGCAGGCGCGTACCTGGGGCGAAGGCGTGCACCTGGCCGGGTGGGCCGCCGCCGAGCAAAAGGGCGATGCCGCCGAGGCGGCGAAGATGCTGACTGTCGCCCGCACCATCGGTGACGCGCTTCGTGGCCGCGGCGAAATGCTCCTCGGCGATGCCGTGGCGGCCATCGACGTGGCGCGCGGCGCGCAGCGGGCGGCCCTCGCGGAAGCCCACGTCACGTACAAACGTGGACGCATGCTGTATGCGCAGCAGAAGCCCACCGAGGCTGCCGCGGCGCTGGGCGAAGCCGCGAAACGATTCGAAGAAGGCCGCAGCCCGATGGCACTCATGGCGCGGTACTTTGCCGCGAACACGGCGTACGACCGGCAGCAGATCGCGCAGGCCACCCGCGACCTGACACACTTGCTCGACCTGAGCCGCCGCCATCGCGGCTACGGCGCGCTCCAGGCGCAGATCGACTGGCAGCTGGCGATGTGCGCTATCGCCACAAACGCCTTTTCCGATGCGCTGCCGATGCTGCGGGATGGCGAAGCGATTTTCGTACGGGCCGGTGAAACGCGGAACGCCGGAACCATGGCCGGGCTCATGGCCGCACCGCTCACCGCGACAGGACGGCTGGACGAGGCCTGGGACGCGCACATCCGATCGTTCTCGCTGCTGAGCGAATCCGGTAACCGCGAGCGCCTGGTGGCGGGCCTCGGCTCCGCGACGCGCATGGAACTACGCGTACGCCGGCTGGATGCGGCACGCTCGATTGCCCAGATCGAAACGACGATGGCCCGCACCGGCGGCAACGACCTGGCCCTCGTGGACGCGCTCGTGCGGCACACCATGATCAGTGAAGAGCTGGGCGATCACGCCGCAGCCCAGCATCTCGTGGCCGAGGCTGCGGCGGCGGCCGCGAGACTCGGGGACCCTCAGCTCCGCGCACGTTCCGACGCGGAGGTGCAGTTCGCGACCGGCGCGGTGCTGCTCACATCCGACCCGCTACGGGCACGGGAGCATTTGACGCGCGCCATCGACGGCTACCTGGCCGGCCAGCATAGCGTGCAGCTTCCTGAGGCCTACCTGCTCCGCGCGCGCGCCGCGGCACGACTGCACGATTCCGCGAGCGCCGCGCGCGATCTCGACCTCGGCATCGAGGAGCTGGAGCGCGAGCCGGTCCGCTTCGCCGGAACGGTGGTCGGCACAGGCGTACTCGATGCGGGCCGGACGCTTTATGAAGACGCGGTGGGTCTCCGCCTCGACCTGCATGACGAAGCAGGTGCATTCGCCGTTGCAGACCGCGCCTGCGCACAGCTCTCGCCGCGGCCGGCGAAGACTCCGTCGCTGGACGACCTGCGGCAGCTCCTGGTCGGCAGCAACACGGCGGTGCTGGAGCTGGTCGCGCTGCCGGAGGAAGTGGTGGCGTTCTGCATCACCGAGCGCGAGGTGCTGACGACGCGCACGCGCATCGACCTCACGCGTCTCGAGAGCCTCATCGCGCATCACGACGGCGCCGCGCTCTTCGACGTCCTGATCCGCCCCTCACTGCCGGTCCTCTCAGCAGCACGTTCGCTCGTCCTCGTGACCGGATCATCGCTGCGCAACGTGCCGTTCGGCGGACTGACCGACCGCGCGTCGAACCAGCCGCTGATCGCGCGCATGGCCGTGGTCAGTGCTCCGAGTGTCGCGACGCTGCAGCGCGACGAGCCGTCATCACGGCCGGCCGCGCTGCTGGCGGTGGTGCTCCCCTCGGGCGACGCGAGCGCGACCCTGCCGGACTCCGACAACGAGATCGGCGACCTGCGCGGCGTCTATCCGGACGCCACCATCCTCCGCGCCGAACAGGCCACCTTCGGTGCGTTCGGCGAGGCCGCGCCACGCGCGACCATCGTGCACATCAGCGGGCACACCGCCCGCGAATCGGCCGAGGAGGAACGCTCGTTCGTCTTCGCCGCCAACGAGCGCGTGTCGTGGCAGACAGTGGCCGCGACGCCGCTGGCCCGCGACAGCCTGGTGGTGCTGGCGGCCTGCGAAACCTTGCGTGCCGCCGCCTCTTCGCAGGAGCGTTCGCTGAGTCTCGGCGAAGCGTTCCTCGCGGCCGGTGCCCGCGGCGTCTTCGGCACGCTCACGCCGATCGCCGACCGTGATGCTCGCGCCCTCTTCGTAGCTTTGCATCGCCAGCTCGCATCCGGAACCCCCGCGCACGTGGCGCTGCGCAACGTGCAGCTCGAAGCCGCCGCACGCGGAGACAGCCGGGCCTGGCAATCCGTCGTGCTGATGACCAACCGCATCCCACCGCCGCGTTGAGGAGCAACCAATGGGCACCTTGAAACTGACGTTCAACGGCATCTGCACGCATATGACCACGTTGAACCCATTCCGTGTCGTCGTCCCGTCCCATCAGGAGGGCCGCTACACGCTCGCTCCGGCGCTCGTCATTGGCGAGATCGTGATCCCGCTGACCGGACAGACTGTCTTCATCGGGCGTCCTCGCGCGGAATCCGTCACGACGGTCGGCCTCGAATGCACGCCACATCTGTCGTTTGTCGCGGAGTCAATGATCCTGAGCGAACGTGTCGCTTTCGAGCGCCAGGCTCCGGCCGCGGCCTACTTCGACATCTTCGAAGGCAATGTGACGCTCATTCCCCCGGGGCCTGAGAGACCGCTTGTCGCGTACGCGCAACTACAGCTGGAGGTCGACAACGACGAGGTGGCCGAGATA
>JAXDJK010000709.1:0-8569 GCA_034665665.1 Acidobacteriota bacterium | reverse complement strand
GCCAGCTCGCAGAGGATCGCGGCGGCGACGGGATCCGGCTCGTCCGCCTTCCGCGCCTCACGGATGGTCGCGATGTGATCGATGTTCACAGCCAAACGCATGAGGGGAGTGTATTACGACCTCCGAGTGCATTTCGGGTAAGTTGATGACGTGAAACGGCGCGTCCTCATCGCGGTCATGCTCGTTCTGGCCATCGGCGCCGGCGCGTTCTACGTGTACGGCCGCGGGATCTGGTATCCGTACTACGTCCGCATCGCGGGCGTGCCCAGCAGGAGCGTGGCGGATGTCCTGGCGCTCTACGGCAAAGACGCCCGCGCGCGTCTGCGCCCGTCGTTCGACAAAGCGGGCGTTAGCTATCCGCCGAAACGCGTGGCCCTGCTGGTCTTCAAGAAGGAACGGCGGGTGGCGCTCTGGGCGAAAGGCACGGGCGAATGGCGGTTCGTCCGCGAATATCCCATCTACGCCGCCAGCGGCCACGCCGGGCCGAAGCTGCGCGAGGGCGATTACCAGGTGCCGGAAGGCCTCTACGCGATCGAGCACCTCAACCCGAACAGCACGTACCACCTCTCCATGAAGGTCGGTTATCCGAACGCCTTCGACCGGCAGATGGCCAAGCATGACGGCCGGACCCGCCTCGGCGGCGACATCTTCATGCACGGAAAGAACCTCTCCATCGGCTGTGTGGCCGTGGGCGACCGCGGCATCGAGGAGCTCTTCACGCTGGTGGCCGACAGCGGGACGTCGAATGTGCAGGTGGTGATCGCTCCGAACGACCTGCGTACCGGCGGCGCGATCGTGCATCAGGACGCCCCACCATGGGTCGGCCAGCTCTACCGTACCGTGGCGGCGGCCCTGGGGGCCTTCCCGGTCTGGCAGGAGTCGAACGCCTCCGTCGATGTCCGCGGAATGCCCAAAGTCCTGCCGCGTTTCAAGTAGCCGCCATGCTGTATCGCTTCGACAGTGTCGAGAAAAGTTACGGGCCGCACGACATCCTCAAGGGAGTCACGTGGCAGCACAATCCCGGGGAGCACGTTGGCCTGGTGGGCCGGAACGGCGCCGGGAAGACCACTCTCCTGCGCCTCCTGCTCAAGCAGGAAGAGCCGGATCACGGCCAGATCCTCCGCGGCTCCGGGATGACCATCGGTCACGTCGGCCAGCACCTGCACGCCGAGCCGGGCATGTCGCTGTTCGACTTCGTCGAGACCGCCTTCGCCGAAGTGCTGAAGATCGACCGGAAGATGCGCGCCATCGAGCACGATCTGGCCGATGCGTCGAAGACCGAGGCCGAGCACGAGCGCCTCCTCCACAAATACTCCGAGCTGCAGCACGAGTACGAGCACGCGGACGGCTACACCCTGCACGCCGAGGTCGAGCGGGTCCTCGGCGGGATCGGCTTCACCGACAAGAAGGAGTGGCAGCGGCCCATCCAGGAGTTCAGCGGCGGCCAGCAGAACCGGGCCATGCTCGCGCGGGTCCTCCTCACCAGGGTCGACCTGCTCCTCCTCGACGAGCCGACCAACCACCTCGACCTCAAAGGCATCGAGTTCCTCGAGGAGTTCCTGCAGACGTTCAAGGGCAGCTACCTGCTGATCTCCCACGACCGCACCTTCCTCAACCGGACCGTGTCGAAGATCGTCGAGCTCGCGCACGGAAAGCTCATCGAGTACCCCGGCAACTACGAAAAGTTCCTCCAGCTCCGCGCCGAGCGGATGGAGAAGATGTCGAAAGACTACGAGCGGCAGCAGGAGCTGATCTCCGATACGCAGGACTTCATCCGCCGCAACCTGGCCGGCCAGAAGACCAAGCAGGCCAAGTCCCGCCGGAAGATGCTCGACAAGCTCGACGAGCTGGAACGCCCCGAGACCGACGAGACCCTGGCCAAGTTCAACCTCGACGGCGGCGCGCGCTCCGGCGCCGTGGCGCTCACGGCCGACCACCTCGCCACCGGCTACGGCGAGAAACGCGTGATCGAGGACTTCAGCCTGCAGGTCCGCCGCGGCGAGCGCTACGCCATCATGGGGCCCAACGGTTCCGGCAAGTCGACGCTGCTGAAGACCTTCGCCGGCCGCCTCCAGCCGTTGGCCGGCTCGGTGATGTACGGGCACAACGTGCAGGTCGGCTACTACGACCAGACCCTCGGCGACCTGAATCCCAAAGGCAACGTGATCGACGAGGTCTGGAACCTCGACACCAACCAGACCGAGGAGGAAGTGCGCAGCTATCTGGCCCGCTTCTCCTTCTTCGGTGAGGACGTGTACAAGAAGACGCGCGAGCTCTCCGGCGGCGAGAAGGGGCGGCTCGCGCTCGCCAAGATCATGCATCAGGGCGGCAACGTCATGCTCCTCGACGAGCCGACCAACCACCTCGACATCTACACCCGCGAGGCGCTCGAAGAAGCGCTCGAGAACTTCACCGGCGCGCTCATCGTCGTCTCGCATGACCGCTACTTCATCGACCGCGTCGCCGAGAGCGTGATCCTCGTCGAGGACGGCGAAGCGCAGGTCTACTCCGGCAACTACTCCGAGCTCGTGGAGCGCTTCAAGGCCGGGCAGGCCGTGCCGCAGAAGATCGAAGTGGTGCGCGTGCCCCTCAAGCCGCCTGCCACGACGTCTTCCCCGGCCGCCGCCGCACCGAAAGCGCCCGTTGATCGCGGCGAGCAGCGCAAGCGCGAGAAGCGCATCAAGAAGATCGACGAAGAGGTCGCCCAGATCGAGAGCCGCATCGCCGCGGCGGAAGCGGAGCGCGAGCGGAATGACCTCCTCCTCTGCTCCGAAGAAGTCTTCCGCGACGGTGATCGCAGCAAGAAGATCCAGCAGCAGAATCACGACCTCAAGGCCATGATTGAGCTGCTGTACGGCAAGTGGGAAACGCTCTCGAGCGAGAAGGACGAGCTGAGCGCGACGCCGGTTTAGCTACGGCGCCGGCTCCACGAACCGCAGCTCGGCGATGAGCGCCTCCAGGTGTTTCTGCCCGAGGCGCGACCAGACGTTGTAAAGGCAATCCTGCCCGGCGATGCGCAGGTACGCCAGCTGGTTCGGGCCCGTGCCGCCTTCCGGCCCGTAGCCAATGGTGCTCCCGTCGTCCCAGTCGCGGGCGAACGGCCATTTCGAGTACATCGTGCCGCGCGGCTCCGCCCCCGTGCCGGCGATGCCGAACGCGCTGCGCACCTCGGGTGTGTCGTACGCGACCGCCCAGCCGCCGGCGAACGTCGCCGACCGCGGCGTGGCCTGCTCGACGCCAGCAATGGAGCGGGGCGCGAGCAGGGCGCAGTGATCGCGGTTCTCCGCCCGTTCCCACTCGCGCAGGTAGACCACCGGAACGTCCTTCCGCGCCAGCTTCGCGCCACGCCAGGGCGGATTCGCCGGCGCCGGAACAGCAGGTGCCGTGGCGCAGGCGGCGGCGAGGATCAGCACGAACAGCAACAACAGGCGTTTCACGACCTTGCCTCGTGCAAGAGGAGCGCCTCGGCGGTGGTACGGTAGCGGGCGTGAGCCAGCAACCGAACACCGCCACCATCATCGCCATCGGTTCCGAGATGCTCGGGCCGATCCGCGTCGACACGAACTCGCTCAAGATCACAGCGGCGCTGGAGCGCTATGGCGTGCCGCTGGTCCGCAAATCCATCGTCGGCGACACGCTGGCTGCGCTCGTGGCCGAGATCCGCTTCGCCCTCCAACACTCGTCGATTCTCATTCTCTCCGGCGGCCTCGGGCCCACGGAAGACGACCTCACCCGCGAAGCGCTGGCCGAGGCGTTCGGGCTGGAGATGGAAGTCGACCAGACCATCATCGACACCATCGCCGCGCGCTTCGCCGCCCGCGGCTGGACCATGCCGGACGTGAACAAGCGGCAGGGCAACGTCTTCCGCGGCCAGACCACGCTGAAGAACGAGCGCGGCACCGCGCCCGGTTTCCACCTGGAGGCGGAAGGCAAGCACGTCTGGGTCTTCCCCGGGGTCCCGCACGAGCTGGAGTGGATGCTGGCGACCTACCTCACCCCGTGGCTGGCGGAGCAGAGCGGCGGACGTGCGCGGTACCGGCGCGTCTTCAAGATCGCCGGCCTGACCGAGTCCGGGGTCGAGGAAAAGCTCAAGCCGTACTACGACGCCCATCGCGGCGAAGAGATCACCATCCTGGCCACGAGCGGCCAGATCGAAGTGCACCTCAACGCCCACGGTTCGGAGGAAGACGCCCGCGCCGCGCTGGCCTCGCGCGAGCAGGAGCTCGTGACCATCTTCGGCCCGCGCCTCTTCGGTTTCGATGACGACACCCTCGAAGGCGTGATCGGCCGCATGCTCCTCGAGCGCGGCGAAACGCTCGCCGTGGCCGAGTCCTGCACCGGCGGTCTCCTCGGCTCCCGCATCACCGATATCTCCGGCAGCTCCTCCTACTTCATGGGCGGCGCGATCTGCTACACCGGGGAAGCCAAGACCGCCCAGGCCGATGTCGATCCGGCCCTCATCCGCGAGCACGGCCAGGTCTCCGAACCGGTGGCCCTCGCTCTCGCCCAAGGCATCCGCGCCCGATTCAACACCACCTACGGCATCGGCATCACCGGCATCGCCGGCCCCGGCGGCGGCACCGCGGATAAACCCGTCGGCACCGTCCACGTCGCCATCGCCGGCCCCGACGCCACCCTCCACCGCAAAGCCCTCTGGCACGGCCCGCGAACCATGGTGAAGTGGTTCTCCACGCAACAGGCCCTCGATTTGCTGCGGCGGTTCATCCTCGGCCAGCGTTGACACCGAGTCTGGATCGACCATGGACGTGGCCGGTTGCGAGTCGATGATTCGCACGTGACGCGACGCTGCTGCACGACAGCGCTGTGGCCATCCGCGTTGACAGCGCGTGGATTCCGAGGGACATTGTGGGGATGAAGCGGATCACGGTGACAGTGGACGAGGCGCTGCTGGAGGACGCTCACCGGACCACCGGCGAGAAGACGATTAGCGCCACCGTCAACAAGGCGCTTGCCGAGATCGGACGAGGTACGCGGCTTCGCAAGGCGTTGGATAAGCTCGCCGAACTGGCGAAGAGTGGGCCGATCTTCGCCGACGGCTACCTCGAACAGATCCGGCCTAACGCCTATAGCGTGACCGACAAGAAGCGGTCTGCGGCGCATGAGCGCAGAGCCCCCCGGAAGAAGAACCGCTCGCGTGATTCTCGTTGATTCGAGCGTGTGGGTGTTGGCGGACCGTGGCCGTCACCCGATCGGCGATTTTGTAGAGCCGGATGACATTGTCATCTGTCCGCCGATCGCCCAGGAGCTCTTGCAAGGCGCGCAGGATCGAGAGCGCTACTGGGCGATCCGAGACGTGCTGGCGCTGGTGACGATGCTCGATGCGGCAATACCGCTCGCCCGTTTCCAGGAGGCGGCGTGGATTTACGTACGGTGCCGGGAAGCTGGCTACACCATTCGGTCCAGCGTCGACTGTCTGATCGCGGCATGCGCCATGGCGCACCACGTCGAACTGCTCCACGACGATCGCGATTTCGACTTCATCGCGAAGGTCACGGCCCTTCAGGCACGCCGCGTCAGCCCTTCCCGATCCTGAGCACGTTCCCCACCACGTCGTTGTAGAGCACCACCAGCATGAGCATCGCCAGGGCGGCGAAGCCGACCTGCTGGATGCGCTCCTTTACCCGGAGCGAGAGGTCGCGGCGGGCGATGCCTTCGACGATGAGGATCATGATGTGCCCGCCGTCGAGCACCGGGATGGGGAGGAGGTTCATCACGCCGAGCTGCAGGGAGATCATGGCCATGAGGGCGATGAAATTGACGGGGCCGCGGCGGAACATCTCGCCGGAGATGCGGGCGATGTTGATCGGGCCGCTCAGTTCCTTGACGCTCCCTTCCGCGCGGAAGATCCGGGCCACGGCGGCGCCGGCCAGCTTCAGCATGCGCCAGTTCTCGTGCACGCTGTGGCGCAGGGCCGGGATCAGCGAAAGCTTGAACAGCACCGTCGGCGGCATGATCCCGCGAGTGAGATTGCCCTCCGCGTCATCGCCGGTCACGGCCAGCATCGTCACCTTGATGCGCTGCCCGTTGCGGAGCACCTCGACGGTCACCGGCTTCTTCGGGTCTTTGCCAGCCAGGACGGCGAACGCGGTCATGTCGTTCACCGGCTGGCCGTTCGCGGCCACGATGCGGTCACCGACCTTGATGCCGGCCTTCTCCGCCGGCGAGCCCTTGTCGATGCGGCCGACGATGGGATCGTAGTAGTTCCCGATGCCGGCCTTACCGATCGGGGCGAACTCGCTCTCCTCCCGGTCCGGCGTCATCACGGTGGTGCGGGTCTGGCCGTTGCGGACATAGACGATCGGCAGCGGCGTGCCGGCGTTCATCGAGATCAGCAGGCGCAGGTCGCTGAAATCGTTCACCGGCTCGCCTTTGATGCTCACGATGCGGTCGCCCGTCTGCAGCCCGGCGCGTGCGGCCGGCTTGTTCGGCAGCACCTCGCCGATGATCGGCTTGCTCACGAACTGCTCCGTGCCCACCATCGCCAGGCCGGCGATGAAGGTGATGGCCACCAGGATGTTCATGAACGGTCCGGCCACGAGGATGATGAACCGTTGCCATTTCGGCTTGGAGAGGAACTCGTCCGGATTCCCGGCTACGTTCTCCTCGGGGGTATCGCCGGCCATGCGCACGTAGCCGCCGAGCGGGACGATCGACACGCGATAGTCCGTGCCGCCGCGCTGGAAGCCGAAGATCCGCTTGCCGAAGCCGAGGGAGAAGACCAGCACCCGCACGCGGAACAGCTTGGCCATGACGAAGTGCCCGGCCTCGTGGATGAAGATCAGGGAGCCGAGAACGATGACGACTGCGATCAGATTCGTCGGGAGATTGCTCATAAAGGTGGTCTTCGCCTACCGCCGGACTGCAACATCGATTCCGCGCGCTTCGTTCCGGGCCCATTGGTCCCACGCCAGCGCGTCCTCGACGGACCCGATCGGCTGCACCTGCCCGGCGTGCTTCTCGAGCACCCGCTCCACAATGTCTACGATTGCCATGAAGGGAAGTTCTCCGGCCAGGAAGCGCTCCACCGCGATCTCGTTGGCCGCGTTGAGCACGGCAGGCATCGATCCGCCCGTCCGGCAGGCCTGATAGGCAAGCTCGACCGCCGGATAGCGCCGCGGATCGACAGGAAAGAAGTCCAGCGTCCGGATGCGGGCCAGGTCCAGCCGCGCGAACGGCGCCGCCACCCGCTCCGGGTACAGCAGCGCGTACTGCACCGGGAACTTCATGTCCGTCGTCGAGAGCTGGGCCACGATCGAGCCATCCACGTACTCGACCATCGAATGCACGATCGACTGCGGGTGGATGAGGATGTCGATCCGGTCCGCCGGCATGGCGAAGAGGTGATGCGCCTCGATCACCTCCAGCCCCTTGTTCATCATCGTGGCCGAATCGATGGAGATCTTGTTGCCCATCTTCCAGGTCGGATGAGCCAGGGCCGCCTCGATGCTGACGTCGTCGAACGTGGCCAGATCGCGGTGCAGGAACGGCCCGCCGGAGGCCGTGAGGATGATGCGCTGCAGCTCCTCGTGCGTCCCGCAGCGGATGGCCTGATGCACCGCGTTGTGCTCGGAGTCGACCGGCAGGATCTCCCCGCCGTACTCCCGCGCCGTGCGCATCATCACGTCGCCCGCCGCGACCAGCACTTCCTTGTTGGCGATCCCGACGCGTTTCCCTGCCCGCAGCGCCGCGTACACGGGCGGGATGCCCGCCGCACCGACGATGGCCGCGATGACGGCATTCGCCGACGGCATCGACGCCACCGCCGAAGCTCCGGTATCTCCGCAGACGATCTCCACCGGATACGACACGCGCGCCCGCAGCCGCGCCACGTCGCCCTCGCTGCGCACGGAGACCAGCTCCGGCCGGTAACGCTCGACCTGCTCCACGAGCAGGTCGATATTGCCGCCCGCGGCCAGCCCCACCACGCGCAGTTGTTCGGGGAACGCGTCCACCACCGCCAGCGTGGAGCGTCCGACGGAACCGGTGCTGCCGAGAATCGATACGTTGGTCATAGTTGAGTAGGCAGTTGGCAGTAGGCAGTTGGCAGGGGAGAAGGCACGGCGGGTTGTTCCCCTGCCTACTGCCAACTGCCTACTGCCTACTGCCTACTGGTTCACCCAGACATGATGTTCAACGTGCGGAAGTCGTGCACGATGAGCGTCCAATAGCAGTAGAGGATCGGTGCGGTGAAGAAAATCGAGTCGAAACGGTCCAGGAAGCCGCCGTGGCCCGGGATGAGGCTGCCGGAGTCTTTCACGTCGGCCGAGCGCTTCCACATCGACTCCGCCAGATCGCCGACCACGCCGGCGAACGAGAGGATCACTCCGGCGATCACGGCATGCAGCAGCGGGAACTTCGGGAAGAACGTGAAGTGGATCACCAGCGCCGCGATGATCGACGTGGCGATCCCGCCCGCCAGCCCTTCGATGGTCTTCTTCGGGCTGATGCGCGGGGAGAGCTTGTGCTTCCCGAACGCGCGGCCGAAGTAGTACGCGCCAGCGTCGCCGATCCAGACCACGATCAGGAGAAAGAAGACGAGGTGCGGGCC
>JAXDJK010000708.1:0-4481 GCA_034665665.1 Acidobacteriota bacterium | reverse complement strand
CGGTGCTGCGCGAGGGCGGCACGATCGTCGTGACGGTTCCGCGCGATGACGAACGAAACCGGGCGGCCTCGCGCTTCTTCTTTCCGGAAGGCAGGGACGGAACGGAGTTCTTCCAGTTCATGATGTCGGAGCAGGAGCTCGGAGCGTACGTGACCGAGAGCGGGTTCGACGTCGTCGAGACCGGCACCGTGCGCCATCCCTCGCTGGCCGTGGCCGCGCCGTCGCTCCACGCGCGCGGCGGCCGCCTGTACAGCGCGGCGTCGACGCTGTTCGCGCTGGGCATGCGCTGGAGCTCCCGCTGGGATCACATGATCTACTGCTGCGCACGGAAGAAGACGACGGCATGAAAGTAGTGATTCTGGCCGGTGGCCTCGGCACGCGCCTGAGCGAGGAGACCATCATCCGCCCCAAGCCGATGGTGGAGCTGGGAGGCAAGCCGGTGCTGTGGCACATCATGAAAATCTACTCCCATTACGGGTTGAACGATTTCGTGATCTGCCTCGGCTACAAGGGCTATTTCGTGAAGGAGTACTTCGCCAACTACTTCCTGCACTCGTCCGACGTGACGTTCGACCTGCGCAAGAACGAGATGAAGGTGCACCAGAACCTCTCCGAGCCGTGGACGGTGACGCTGGTGGAGACCGGGGAGGCCACGCAGACCGGCGGCCGGCTGGCCCGCGTGCGCGAGCATGTCGGCGACGAGACGTTCTGCTTCACCTACGGCGACGGCCTCTCGGATGTGAATGTGACCGAGCTGATTGCCTTCCACCGCGAGCAGCAGACGCGGGCCACGCTCACGGCCGTCCAGCCGCCGGGCCGCTTCGGCGTGATCGACTTCCGCGAGGAGAAGATCTCGTCGTTCCAGGAAAAGCCGCCCGGCGACGGGAGCTGGATCAACGGCGGCTTCTTCGTCCTCGAGCCGAGCGTCTTCGACTACATCGCCGGCGATGACACACCGTGGGAGCGCGAGCCCCTCGAGCAGCTGGCCCGCGACGGCCAGCTCTCCGCCTTCAAGCACTCCGGCTTCTGGCACCCGATGGACACCCTGCGCGACAAGACCTACCTGGAGAGTCTCTGGGCCGCCGGCAATGCGCCGTGGAGGGTGTGGTGAGGGTGAGGCAGTTGGCGGTTGACGGTTGGCGGTTGGCAGTTGAGGCAGGCGAGGGCCGCCGCTCGTGACCGATGTAACCGCCAACCGCCAACCGCCAACCGCCAACCGGTTCTGGACCGGCCGGCGCGTTTTCGTGACCGGGCATACCGGGTTCAAGGGTGCGTGGCTGGTGCAGTGGCTCAGGCACCTCGGCGCGGAGGTGACGGGATACGCGCTGGCGGCCGATACGACGCCGAGCCTGTTCGAGGCGGCCAACGTGGCCGAGGGCATCTGCTCGATCCTGGCGGACGTGCGGGATCCGGGGTCGCTGAGCGATGCGCTGGCGGACAGCCGCGCGGAGGTCGTGTTTCATCTGGCGGCGCAGTCGCTCGTGCGCGAGTCGTATGCGCGGCCGGTGGATACGTATGCGACGAATGTCATGGGGACGGTGAACGTCCTCGAGGCGGTGCGGACGAACGGGCACGTGCGCGCGGTGGTGGTGGTGACGAGCGACAAGTGCTACGAGAACCGCGAGTGGGCGTGGGCCTATCGCGAGAACGAGGCGCTGGGCGGGCACGATCCATATTCGAGCAGCAAGGCCTGCGCGGAGCTCGTGACCGGCGCGTACCGCGATTCGTTTTTCGGCCGTGACGGTGCGCCGCGCGTCGCCAGCGCCCGCGCCGGCAATGTCATCGGTGGCGGCGACTGGGCTGCCGATCGCCTGGTGCCCGATCTGGTGCGCGCGTTCGAGCGCGGTACCGCGGCGCTGATCCGCAATCCTGCCGCGATCCGGCCGTGGCAGCACGTGCTCGAACCGTTGCATGGCTACCTGATGCTGGCTGAGGCGCTGGTGGCGCGAGGTGAGTTGGCGTCGGCGTGGAACTTCGGACCGTGGGAGCAGGACGTCCAGCCGGTGCGCTGGGTGGCGGACAGGCTGGCGTCGCTGTGGGGCGACGGTGCGGCGTGGCAGCAGGACGAGCGGGAGCAGCCGCATGAGGCCATGCTGCTCAAGGTCGACTCGACCCGCGCCCGCACGCTGCTCGGCTGGCGTCCGCGCCTGTCGCTGCAGACCGCCCTGGAGTGGATCGTGGAGTGGCAGAAGGCCTTCGGCGCCGCACCGGAGCGCGCGGCGGAGCTGACCCTGGCGCAGATCGCGCGTTTCGAATCGATGACCGCATGACCGACCTGACCTGCCGTTTCTGTGAGACCCCGCTGGTCCGCCATTTCGCGGACCTGGGCATGTCCCCGCTGTCGAACGCCTACCTGCGCGCCGACCAGCTTGCGCAGATGGAGCCGTTCTATCCGCTCACCGCGTACGTGTGTGAGCGCTGCTTCCTCGTGCAGCTCCCGGCCGTGCAGACGCCGGAGCACATCTTCAGCGACTACGCCTACTTTTCGTCGTACTCCGACTCCTGGCTCGAGCACGCGCGCCGCTACTGCCAGGCGATGACGGAGCGGCTGGCGCTCGATGCGAATTCGCTGGTGGTGGAGATCGCGAGCAACGACGGCTACCTCCTGCAGAACTTCGTGGCAGCCGGCATCCCCAGCCTCGGCATCGAGCCGGCCGCGAACGTGGCCGCGGTTGCGCGGGAGAAGGGCGTGGAGACGCTGGTGCGGTTCTTCGGAACCGCCACCGCGCAGGCGCTGGCGGGGGAGGGACGACGTGCCCGGCTCCTGCTCGGCAACAACGTGCTCGCGCACGTGCCGGACCTGAACGACTTCGTGCAGGGGCTGGCCATCCTCCTCGCGAACGATGGCGTGGTCACGATGGAGTTCCCGCACCTCATGCAGCTCATGCGCGGGAACCAGTTCGACACGATCTACCACGAGCACTTTTCCTACTTTTCATTGCTCACCGTTCGGCAGGTCTTCGCCCGGCATGGCCTGGCGCTGTTCGATGTCGAAGAACTGCCGACGCACGGCGGGTCGCTGCGCATTTATGCGCGTCACGCGGAAGAGGGGAGCGGCCCGGGCGAGCACGTGGTGCACCTGGAGACCGTCGAGCGCGAGTTCGGGCTGGACAGGATCGAGACCTATACCCGCTTCGCCGAGCAGGTTCGCGCGACCAAGCGCGCCCTCCTGACGTTTCTCATCCGCGCACGCGAGGAGGGGAAGCGCGTCGTGGCGTACGGCGCGCCGGCCAAAGGCAACACCCTGCTCAACTACTGCGGCGTGCGCACCGACCTGATCGAATTCACCGTCGACCGAAGCCCGCACAAGCAGGGGCTCTTCCTGCCCGGGACGCACATCCCCATCCACGATCCCGAGCGCATCCGGGAGACGAAGCCTGATTACGTGCTGATCCTCCCGTGGAACCTCACCGACGAGATCGTCGGGCAGATGAGCGACGTGCGGGGATGGGGTGGACGCTTCGTCGTGCCCATCCCGCGGCTCGAGGTGCTGGCTTGATCTTCACCCCCGCCACCATCGGCGGGGCGTACGTGATCGACCCCGAGCGCCTGGAGGACGAGCGCGGCTTCTTCGCCCGCACCTACTGCGAGGCCGACTTCCTCGCACACGGCCTGAGCCCCGTAGCCGCGCAGTGCAACATCTCCTTCAACGCCAAACGCGCCACCCTGCGCGGCATGCACTACCAGGCCGCCCCGCACGAAGAGACCAAGCTCGTACGCTGCACCATGGGCGCGATCTACGACGTCATCGTCGACCTCCGCCCCGGCCCTACCCTCCATCGCTGGGAAGCCGTCGAGCTCAGCGCCCAAAACCGCCGCATGCTCTACATCCCCGAAGGAGTCGCCCACGGCTTCATCACCTTGGAAGACGCCACCGAAGTCTTCTACCAGATGGCCACGGCGTATACCGCCGAAGCCGCCCGCGGCGTCCGCTGGAACGACCCCGCCTTCGCCATCACCTGGCCCCTCGCCCCCGAGGTCATCTCCGCGCGAGACGCGGCATACCCGCTGGTCTGACGCCCGTCGATCACACGCGCATCGCCTGTGGCTGTACAAAAGCGGTGGCGACACCGCACTCCAAACGCTTCGCGTAGTCCGGCACGCTTTGGGTCGTCAAGACGGGAACGAATACGGGAACGGGACGGTGCCTGGGTGCGAACGAGCGCGGCGGACTACGCGAAGCGTTTGGAGTGCGGTGTCGCCACCGCTTTCGTATAGCCACCCACGCAGCCGCTGCTGAAACACGTCGCCCGTCGATCACACGCGCATCGCCTGTGGCTGTACAAAAGCGGCGGGAAAGCGCCGCACTCCAAACGCTCCGCGTAGGCCGCCACGCTTTGGGTCGTCACGCCGGTGGAGTTGACCCGGTTTCGTGGACACCTGAAGATGAAGGAGGACCACGATGCCAAGAAGCCACAAACCATACGCGGAAGAGTTCAAGAGGAAGCTGGTGGCGCTGGTGCGCGAGGGACGGACGCCGG
>JAXDJK010000707.1:0-3281 GCA_034665665.1 Acidobacteriota bacterium | reverse complement strand
ATCGCGGGCGTCGAGATCGAGCAGGCCGGTACGAAGGTCCGCGTCGAAGGCAAGCCGGCTCCCGCTCCGTCGCAGGTGTTCACGTCGTACATGCCCGGCGATTCGCGCAGCGAGCATCCCGGCATGCAGCAGATGCCTCCTGCGGCTCCCGTGACCACACCGGCGGAACAGGCCGAACCCACACGCGTTGCGGCCAAGAAGGTGGAAGACGACATCGAGGCCGGGATGCACATCATCACCTCTCCGATCGTCGGTACCTTCTATCGCTCGCCGAATCCCGAGGCCAAGATGTTCGTCAACGTCGGCGACAGCGTCAGCAAGGGCAAGGTGCTGTGCATCATCGAGGCGATGAAGCTGATGAACGAGATCGAGTCGGACGTCGGCGGGACAATCACCAGGATCTACCCGCAGAACGGGCAGCCGGTGGAGTACGGCGAGAAGCTCTTCGCCATCAAGGTATAGTCCGCCGCCCATGATCTCGAAAGTCCTGATCGCCAACCGCGGAGAGATCGCCCTTCGCATCATCGCCGCCTGTAAGGAGATGGGGCTGAAGACGGTGGCCGTCCACTCCGAGGCCGATCGCGATTCGCTCCATGTCCGTTATGCCGACGATGACGTCTGCATCGGACCGGCGGCGTCGAAACAGAGCTACCTCAGCATCTCCAGCATCATCGCGGCCGCCGAGATCACCGGCGCGGACGCGATCCATCCCGGCTACGGCTTCCTCTCCGAGAACCCGCACTTCGCCGAGATCGTGGCCGAATGCAACCTCACCTTCATCGGTCCGCCCGCGCGCGCCATCCGCCTCATGGGCGACAAGGCCCGGGCGCGGGAGACCGCCAAGGCGGCCGGCGTGCCGATCGTGCCGGGCAGCGAAGGGGCCGTCCGGACGCCCGAGGAAGCCATCGAGATCGCGAAGGCGATCGGCTTTCCGGTGATTATCAAGGCCTCGGCTGGCGGCGGCGGACGCGGCATGCGCATCTGCTGGGAGGCGGACGACCTCCAGAACCAGTACGAGACCGCCCGCAGCGAAGCCGAGCGCGCGTTCGGCGTCGCGGATGTCTACGTCGAGAAGTACCTCGAGCGCCCACGGCACATCGAGATCCAGGTCTTCGCCGACATGCACGGCCGCGTGGTGGCCCTCGGCGAGCGCGAATGCTCGATCCAGCGCCGCCATCAGAAGCTCGTCGAAGAATCTCCTTCGCCGGTCATCACCGAAGACATTCGCAAGCGCATGGGCGACGCCGCCATCCGGCTCTGCAAGGCCGTCGATTACGTCAATGCCGGCACCATCGAGTTCCTCTTCCAGGACGGCGAGTTCTATTTCATGGAGATGAACACGCGCATCCAGGTCGAGCATCCGGTGACGGAGGAAGTGACCGGGATCGACCTCGTGAAGGAACAGATCCGCGTCGCGAACGGGGAGCCGCTGTCGGTGCCGCTGGGTGACTTCCGCCTCCGCGGCCACGCCATGGAGTTCCGCGTGAACGCCGAGGATCCGGTCACCTTCGCGCCGTCGCCGGGCAGGATTCGCGAACTGCACCTGCCGGGCGGACCGGGAGTGCGCGTCGACACGCACATCTACCGCGATTACGTCGTCCCCCCGCATTACGACTCGCTGCTGGCCAAGCTGATCGTGCGCGGGAAAGACCGGATGGAGACGATCTGGCGCGCGCGCCGGGCCCTGGAACAGTTCGTGATCGAAGGGGTGAAGACCACGATCCCGTTGCACCGGGCGCTGCTGCAGAACGAGCAGTTCATCCGCGGCGACATCTCGACGCGGTTCATGGACAACTTCACGCTTTAGTTTCGGGGCCGTCTACTTAAGCAGAACCCTCGGCAAATGAAGATCTATCTGATCGGTTTCATGGGCGCGGGCAAGACGACCGTCGGCCGCGAGCTCGCCTCACGGATCGATGCGCCGTTCTTCGACCTCGACGAGCTCATCGAGGCGGCCGAGAAGACCAGCATCAAGGAGCTCTTCGCCACGCGCGGCGAGCCGTATTTCCGCAAGCGCGAGCGCGACATCCTCCGCGCCACCCGCAACCTCGACCTGGCCGTCATCGCCAGCGGCGGCGGGACGTTCACCTTCGACGAGAACATCCAGTTCATCCAGTCGGAGGGTTTGTCGGTGTACCTGTCGGCACCGTATGCGCTGCTGCGCGCGCGGATCGGCGACAAGGCCGCCGAGCGGCCGATGTTCCGCGACGATCTGTCGGCGCACGAGCTGTACGCGAACCGGATCCGCTACTACCGCATGGCCGACATCACCCTCGAGATCCGCGAGGAGGAGACGCCGTCGGAGATCGTGGAGCGGCTCATGCTCGAGCTGCCGAAGAGCGTGCTGGAGTCGGCCAAGCGCACGGTGTGGAGGTCGGCTCGATGAGGGCGCTGGTCGTCAGTGATCTGCACGCGAACGAGGCGGCATTGCGCGCGGTGATGACCCGCATGCGCCGGAAGCAGTTCGATTCGGTGGTCTGCCTCGGCGATTTCGTCGGCTACGGCGCCGAGCCGAACCAGATCCTCGACACGATGCGCACGCTCCGCGGCCGGAAGCTGTACATCCGCGGGAACCACGACCGGGTGGCCTCGGGCATCTCGGACGCGAACGGGTTCAATCACGCGGCCAAGGCGGCCGCGCTCTGGACGCGCGATCACCTCAGCGCGAAGAACCGCCGCTTTCTCTATGACCTGCCCACCGGCCCTCTCGATCACAAGGGCGTGCTGCTCTGCCATGGTTCGCCCTACGACGAGGACGAGTATGTGTTCAACGTGCATCACGCCGCACAGGTGATGACGCTGTACCAGTCGCCGATCATCCTGTACGGCCACACGCACCTGCCGGTGATCTTCTCAATCGATCCGCAGTTCAACGTGCGCGGGTTCTCGATCCGCGGCGAGGCCACGGTGAAGCTCGAGCCGGACCATCGCTACCTGATCAATCCCGGCTCCGTCGGCCAGCCCCGCGACCGGAACCCGGACGCCTCGTGTGCCATCGTCGACTCCGACAAGCGCACCGTGCAGTTCTTCCGCGTCGAGTACGACCTCAAGAAAACGCAGGCCTCGATCCTCAAAGCCGGTCTGCCGACCATCCTGGCGCAGCGGCTTTCGAGCGGGACGTAGGGCCGCCATCTCCGCGACCCCTGCCGGGGTCGTAAACCATTGTGGCCGCACCCGTTCCGGTGGTACGCGCTTCGCCGCACCACCGGCTACCCTACGGGCCCCCTCCGGGGGCCAAACCCTGTGCACACCGGGGTCAGGTCTTCGGTTTTCGGTTCCCG
>JAXDJK010000706.1:0-4334 GCA_034665665.1 Acidobacteriota bacterium | reverse complement strand
GGGGGGCCCGCCGGCGGGCCCCCCCCCGCCGGCGGGTGCCCCCCCCGGTCGTATCCCTGTCGACCTTACAGCCGATCCGTCAGCACGGTCTTGGCGATCGTGGCCAGCTGCATGTTCGATGTGCCCTCGTAGATCTTGCCGATCTTCGAGTCGCGCCAGAACTTCTCGACGGGGTACTCCTTCGTGTAGCCGTTGCCGCCGAAGATCTCTACGGCCACGCTGGTGATGCGCTCGGCGACCTGGGAGGAGTAGAGCTTGGCCATGGCCGCTTCTTTGACGAACGGCTTGCCGGCGTCCTTGAGTCTCGCGGCGTTGTAGACCAGGAGGCGGGCCGCCTCGAGCTCGGTGGCGGCCTGGGCGATCTGGAACTGGATGCCCTGGAACTCGGCGATCGGCTTGCCGAACTGCTTGCGCTCCTTGGAGTAGGCGATGGCGTGCTCGAGGGCGCCGCGGGCCACGCCGATCATCTGCGCGCCGATGCCGATGCGTCCCTCGTTCAAGGTCTCGATGGCGATCTTGTAGCCCTTGCCCACCTCGCCGAGGACGTTCTCCTTCGGGACGGGGCAATCTTCGAAGATCAGCTCGCAGGTGGAGGAGGCGCGGATGCCGGTCTTGTCTTCCTTCTTGCCGACTTTGAAGCCGGGGAAGTCGCGCTCGACGAGGAAGGCGGTGATGCCTTTGTAGCCGGCTTCGGGACTGGCGTTGGCGAAGACGATGAACACGCCGGCCTCGGCGGCGTTGGTGATCCAGAGCTTCTGGCCGTTCAGCACCCACTGGTCGCCGCGGTCTTCGGCTTTGAGGGCCAGGGCGAAGGCGTCCGAGCCGGAGCCGGCCTCGGAGAGGGCGTAGGCGCCGACGGTGTCGCGGGCGAGCATGGCCAGGTACTTGGAGCGCTGGTCTTCGTTGCCCCAGCGGATGATGGCGTTGTTGACGAGCGTGTTCTGGACGTCAACCAGGACGCCGCAGGAGGCGTCGACGTGGGACAGCTCTTCGACGACCAGCACGGCATTGAAGAACGACGAGCCGGCGCCGCCGTACTGCTCGGGCGTCTCGATGCCCATGATCCCGAGGTCGAAAAAGCTCTGGATCAGGTCCTTGTCCATCTGCGCGTCGTGGTCCATTTTGTGGACGAGCGGGCGGATCTTCTCGATGGCGAAGTCGCGCACGCTCTGCTGGAACATCTGTTCTTCTTCGGAAAGGAGCGTGAGCGGCGCTCCTGGGGTGAGCTCTACGGTGGTGGTCATGCGGGCCTCCCGGCGTGGTTTGTGGCGGGATCATATAATCGGAGCGCGTCACGATGAATGGTGATTCATCGGCGGTCTGTGCCCCGGTGGCGAAATGGCAGACGCTGCGGACTTAAAATCCGCTGCCCCGTGAGGGGCGTGCCGGTTCGAGTCCGGCCCGGGGCAGGCGGTGAGGCAGTCCCTCGGGGTTCCTCGGAGTTCGGAGTTCCTCGGGTTCACCACGTTCGCCGAGGAACTCCGAGGAACCCGAGGAACTCCGAGGAACTGCTTTACCCCCGACAGTCAACAGGTTGACCTCATGCACAACGTCCGTTACAGTGTTGATCAACGGTTCACGGCCGGTAGTGGCGATTGCGCGTGGCTGCGGCGCGGTTTTGGCGAAGGGCGCGCATTGCTGTTGATCAACGGATTTGCTGGGTGTGTGGAGGCGTGTGATGGGGACTTGCACTTATTGCGGTACGCCGTTTCCGAAGACGCGGAAGACGCGCAAGTACTGCACGAACCGCTGCCGGACGAATGCCTGCCTGACCAAGAAGCCGCGGTTGCGCTCGATGGAAGTGGAGGCGCTGCATGGGCTGCTGCACGACGAATATGCGTCCGCCGAGGAGCTGAAGGAACGGCTGAGGGTCATCCTGGCGCCGCATCTGCCGGCCATCCCGCTCGAAGACGGACGCGCGCTCGTGCCGCGGATGGACTGAGCGCTTGACCGAACTGCCGGGCAGCAGGGCGCCGCACCTGGTCATTCGCCCCTCGCGCGGCTGGCGGGCCATCGATTTCCGGGAGCTCTGGGTCTACCGGGAGCTGCTGTTCGTCTTCGCCTGGCGCGACGTGAAGGTCCGCTACCGGCAGACTGTCCTCGGCGCGGTCTGGGTGATGGGCCAGCCGCTCGTGACCATGCTCATCTTCACGCTGGTGTTCCATCGCGTGGCCCGCTTCAAAGCCGACAATGACGTGCCCTACGCCGTGTTCGTGCTGGCGGGCGTGGTGCTGTGGAACTTCATCTCCGGCGCCATCGCGCGGATCGGCAACAGTCTGATCGGCTCGTCGTTCCTGATCTCCAAGGTTTACTTCCCGCGGCTGCTCGTGCCGGTGTCGAACGCGGTCACGGACGTGGTCGACTTTCTCGTGGCGGCGCTGCTCTTGATTCCGCTGATGGCGTGGTACCGGATCGCCCCCTCGCCGCTGATCCTGCTCTCGCCGCTGGTGGTGCTGGTGGGGACGATCCTGGCCCTCGGCGTCGGTCTGTGGATTGCTGCGCTGAACGTCGAATATCGCGACGTGCGGGTGGTCGTGCCGTTTCTCCTGCAGCTGGCCATGTACGCCACGCCCGTGGTCTACCCGCTGTCAGCGCTGCCGGAGCGCTACCGGCCGCTGGCGCTGCTGAATCCGGCCACGGGGATCATTGAAGCATTTCGCGGCACGATCCTCGGCACGCCCATCCCGGTCGGCGGACTGGTGTGGTCGGTGGTGGCCTCGCTGCTCTGCCTGCTCAGCGGCGCGTTCTACTTCCGGCGGATGGAGCGGCTGTTCGCCGACGTGATCTGATGACGGAACCGGGCATCGTCGTCGAGAATCTGGCCAAGCGTTACCGTCTCGGCGGATTCGAGAGCTACCGCACGCTACGCGACCGCATCGCCGGAATCTTCGGCCCGCGTACTAAGCAGGACTCCCGCGAGCTGTGGGCGCTGCGGGACGTGAATCTCACCATCGGGATGGGGGAGGCGGTCGGGCTGATCGGCCACAACGGTGCCGGCAAGTCGACCCTGCTGAAAATCCTCTCGCGTATCACCGAGCCGACGGAAGGGCAGGCCCTGCTGTACGGCCGGGTGGCCTCGCTGCTCGAGGTGGGCACCGGGTTTCATCCGGAACTGACGGGCCGCGAGAACATCTACCTCAACGGCGCGATCCTGGGGATGACCCGGGCCGAGATCCGCCGCAACTTCGACGACATCGTGGCCTTCGCCGAGATCGAGCGCTTCCTGGATACACCGGTCAAGCGCTACTCCAGCGGCATGTACGTCCGGCTGGCCTTCGCCGTGGCCGCGCACCTCACGCCGGAGATCCTGCTGGTGGACGAGGTGCTGGCGGTGGGGGACATCGAGTTCCAGCGCCGCTGCCTCGGCCGGATGAACGAGGTGGCCCGAAGCGGCCGCACGGTCGTGTTCGTGAGCCACAACCTCGGCTCGATCGAATCGCTCTGCCCCCGCTCGATCCTGATGAGCGGCGGCAAGGTGGCGGTGGACGGGAAGACGCGCGACGTGATCGCGCAGTACGTCTCGCGCCGCGGCGGCGAAGCGATGCTCGACCTGCGGGCATTTGCCGATCGTGAGGGCACCGGCGGCGTCCGCCTGACCGGCATCGAGCTGCTCTCGGAAGACGGCGCACGCCAGGTCGACGAAGTGACCTTCGGCGAGTCCTTTCGGATCCGCTTCCGCTACCAGGCCGACGAGCGCCTCCCCGCCGCCGCCTTCGGCTTCGCCCTGCTCACGGAAAAGAACGAGCGCGTCTTCGTCACTGAAAGCACGGACAGCGGGATGATGCTCGACCTGCTACCCGGCGACGGCGCCGTCGACCTCGTGCTGCACAAGCCGAACGTCCTCCCCGACACGTACCGGCTGGAAGCGTGGATCGTGGAGGTGGGCGTGAACTACACGGACCACGTGCGGATGATCGGCTCGCTCCCCGTGCTGCCCGGGACGGCGCAGCGGGTGAACGTCACGGCGCTGACGACGCCGGGGCGGGGGGTGGTGTACGTGGATGCGGATTGGGTGGCGGGGTAGCGACGGGAAGAAGCGAAATGTTGAATGGTGAATGTTGAATGTTGAATGGTGAATTGGGGGACGGGCCGTGGCGCACGTCATTCAACATTCAACATTGAGCATTCAACATTCAACATTTCCAGTACGTTACGGTCGGCGCAGGCGAGACCAGAAAAAGAAAAAGAAAAAGGGCGCCGTTTGACGGGCGCCCTCCGGGGTGGGTTCTACCGAGTAGCTTTCGCTACGAAGTAGCCCCCTTAGGTTTATTAGAACAATCCATGCGTGTGTTAATACCTCCTCCCCATGAATTTCCGGCGGACCCGCAATTAGC
>JAXDJK010000705.1:0-3579 GCA_034665665.1 Acidobacteriota bacterium | reverse complement strand
CCGCGTAACAAATTTGTGGTGATCACCGGGGTCAGCGGCTCCGGTAAGTCATCGCTGGCGTTCGACACCATCTTCGCCGAGGGCCAGCGCCGGTACGTCGAATCCCTCTCCGCCTATGCCCGGCAGTTCCTCGAACAGATGGAAAAGCCGGACGTCGATGCCATCGAAGGCCTCTCCCCGGCCATCTCCATCGAACAACGCACCACATCGCGCAATCCGCGCTCGACGGTCGGTACCGTTACGGAGATCTACGACTACCTGCGTCTCCTCTTCGCCTCCATCGGCGTGCCGCACTGCACCACCTGTGGCCAAGAGATCCGGCCCCAGACCATCCAGCAGATGGTGGACCGGCTGCTCATGCTCCCGGCCGGCACCAAATTCACCGTTCTGGCGCCCTACATCCGCGGCAAGAAAGGCGAATACCGGAAGCAGATGCTGCAGATGGTGAAGGAAGGCTTCACCCGCGCCGTCGTCGACGGCGAGATGGTCGAGCTGGCCGATCCCCCCACGCTCGACAAGCAGAAGAAGCACACCATCGACATCGTCATCGACCGCCTGGTGGTGAAGGAAGGCGTGAACCAGCGCCTGGCCGACTCCCTCGAAACAGCCACGCGCGTGACCAAGGGACTGGTGAAGATCCTCTACGCGGCCGACAACCGCGAGGAGCTGCTCTCCCAGAACTACGCCTGCCCCGACTGCGGCGTCTCCATCGGTGAGATCACCCCGCGCCTCTTCTCCTTCAACTCTCCCTATGGCGCCTGCTCGCGCTGCTCGGGCCTCGGCGTGCTGCTCGAGATCGACGAGCGCAAGATCATCCCCGACCCCGCCAAGTCGATCCGCGACGGCGGCATCGCCCTCTGGAAGGAAGGGAGCGACAACTGGCGCTACCGTCAGATCGAGACGCTGGCCAGGCACTTCAAGTTCAAGATGGATACGCCGTGGCAGAAGCTGCCCGAAAAGGTGCGCAACTGCATCCTCCACGGCTCCGAGGACAAGATCAAATTCGAGTTCTCCGGCAGCGAAAGCTCCTACCAGTACAGCGGCAATTACGAAGGCATCATCCCGATGCTCAAGCGCCGCTACAAAGAGTCGGAGAGCGACGACGGCCGCGAAGAGATCGAGCGCTACATGACGCCGACCAAGTGCCCGGAGTGCGAGGGCAAGCGGCTCAAGCCCGAAGCGCTCAGCGTCACCGTCGCGAATCGGTTCATCGACCAGATCGTGTCGCTGCAGCTGCGTGATGCGGCCGAGTTCTTCGCCAGCATCCAGCTGACGACGCGCGAAGAAGCGATCGCCGGCAAGATCCTCAAGGAAGTGCGCGACCGTCTCGGCTTCCTGAACCTGGTGGGCGTCGGCTATCTCACGCTCGACCGTAACGGGGCCACGCTCTCGGGCGGCGAAGGACAGCGTATCCGGCTGGCCACGCAGATCGGCTCCAAGCTGATGGGCGTGCTGTATGTGCTCGACGAGCCGTCCATCGGCCTGCATCAGCGCGACAACCGCCGCCTGATCGATTCGCTGCTGGAACTGCGCGACATCGGCAACACGGTCATCGTCGTCGAGCACGACGAGGAGACCATCGAGTCGGCCGATCACATCATCGACCTCGGACCGCGTGCCGGCGTGCACGGCGGCGAGATCGTGGCCGAGGGGACCTTGGCCGACATCAAGCGCTACGAGCGCTCCCTTACCGGCAAGTACCTGCGCGGTGAGCTGCGCATCGAAGTGCCGGAGCAACGGCGTCCGATCGGCGAGAACAAGCTGATCATCCGCGGGGCCACGCAGAACAACCTCAAGAACCTCGACGTGACCATTCCGCTCGGCGTCTTCGTGGCCGTGACGGGCGTGAGCGGCTCCGGCAAGTCGACGCTGGTCAACGACATCCTCTACAAGGCGCTCTCGCGTCATTTCTACGATGCGCTGGACACCCCGGGCGAGCACGTTCGCATCGACGGCCTGGAGCTGATCGACAAGGTCATCGACATCGACCAGTCGCCGATCGGCCGCACGCCGCGCTCGAATCCCGCCACGTATACGCAGGTGTTCGCCGAACTGCGGAACCTGATGGCCGGCACGGCGGAAGCGCGCATGCGCGGCTACGGGCCGGGCCGCTTCTCCTTCAACGTGAAGGGAGGCCGCTGCGAGGCCTGCAAGGGCGACGGGCAGATCAAGATCGAGATGCACTTCATGCCCGACATCTACGTGAAGTGCGATGTCTGCGGCAGCAAGCGCTACAACCGCGAGACGCTCGAGGTGAAGTACAAGGGCTACTCCATCGCCGAGATCCTGGAGATGACGGTCGAGCAGGCCTTCGACGTCTTCCGCAACATCCCGAAGATCGCCAACATCCTGCGCACCCTCGATGAGGTCGGCCTCGGCTACATCACCCTCGGCCAGTCGTCGACCACGCTCTCCGGCGGCGAAGCGCAGCGCGTGAAGCTCGCCAAAGAGCTGGCCAAACGCGCCACCGGCAAGACCCTCTACATCCTCGACGAGCCCACCACCGGCCTCCACTTCGACGACGTCGCCAAGCTCCTCCACCTCATGCACGGCCTCGTCGAGCGCGGCAACACGGTGGTCGTCATCGAGCACAACCTCGACGTCATCAAGACCGCCGACCACGTCATCGACCTCGGTCCCGAGGGCGGCGACGGCGGCGGAAGAGTGATCGCCGTTGGCACGCCCGAGGACGTGGCCAAGGTCAAAGCCAGCCCCACCGCGCAGTACCTGGAGAAGATCCTCACGAAGCACGCGGCCGTGGCGTAGGGAAAAGCCTTGTCATCCCTCGCTCGACGCTCGGGATGACAATCTGGTTTCTGCCATAAACTGAAGCATGGCCCCGAAGCTCTTCCTCCTGTCGCCGGCGAACCTGAACGGATTGCGGGCCAGGCAGCTCGCGTCGCCGCGGGCGCGGTTCGCGGCGGCGCTGCGGTATCAATCGCCGGAAGGGGTGCCGATCGGGGATGCGTTCGCGTTCATGAGCGCGCTCTACTTTCGCGGGAAGATCGCGTATGCGCGGCAGTTCGCGGTGCCGTCGCCGGCGATCGGCGGGGACGGCATCTTCGTGATCACCTCCGGCTATGGTCTCGTGGAGCCGGACTGGCGGATCACGCCGGAGCGGCTGAAGCGTATGCAGAAGGTGGACGTCGACGCGTCCTCGCGCAGCTACACCAAACCGTTGCGCGAGCACGCGAAGCTGCTGGCGAAGGAGCTCGAGGACGACGCGCAGGTGATCCTCCTCGGCAGCGTGGCGACCGGCAAGTACGTCGACGTCCTCCGCCCGATCCTCGGCGACCGGCTGCGCTTCCCGGCCTCCTTCGCCGGCCTCGGGGACATGGCCCGTGGCGGCTTGATGCTCCGCGCCGCCCGCGCGCAGCGGGAGCTGGAGTACACGACGCTCGACGCGCCCCGTCACCGCACGGGCGGCAGCGGCAAGATGCCGGAAGGCTGGTAGCGGCGCGGCCGGAATGGCCACGATATGCCGCTGGGAGCGCGGACGTCCCCGTCCGCAGGGCCCACAGGCGTCCCGCCTGTCCGCGTACCCGGTGCGCGGATAACGCACAGGCGAGACGCCTGTGG
>JAXDJK010000704.1:0-4955 GCA_034665665.1 Acidobacteriota bacterium | reverse complement strand
CCCCCCCACGCTCGGGATGACAAGCCGGTCAGTCGTCGTCCTCGTCCCCTTCCAGCTCGCCCACGCCCTCCTTCAGGGAGAGGTACTCCACGCGGGTGGCGTTGCCGATGACGATCACCGAGTACTTGGGGTGGCCGCCGGACCAGGTGTACGTGTGGTTCGGGCCGGCGGCCCGGTGGTCGGCGGTGGCGATGTCGACGACCTCGGCGTACGTCACCGGTTGCCCGGCGGGATCGGCGATGGCGGTGACGTAGCGGACACCGCCCTCCCGGTCATAGCCGATGAGGAGTGACGAGAATCGAGGATCGCGGACGGTCCAGACCTCCTGGCGTTTACCCTCTTCGCGGTCGAGTTTCCCGATGGACGCCAACGCTTTCCGCACGGCCGCCGGCCGCATGTCCAGGCGCACGCCGAGGATGTCGGTCAACGGCAGACGCGACGCCGGGCCCGACGTCGCGCAGGACACGAGAAACAGAAGGAGCGCCGCCATACCGGCGGCGCTCGCGAAGCACTTCGTTTTATTCATTTACTTCACTTCTCTTTACTTCACATAGGCCCGCGTGACATTCGAGTACGTCGACGCGCCGTTCGCATTCACTGCCTTCACACGATAGTAATACGTCGTCTTGCGCGCGACCGAGTTGTCCACGAACTGATTCGTGCCGGCGTTGCCCACCGCCGCGAAACCGCTCGTGTTCGAGAGCGAGCGCTCCACCACGAAGCCGGTCTCGTTCGACGAATTGTCGGCCCACTTCAGCGTGACGTTGCTCTTCGTCGGAATGCCATAAAGCGCGGACGGCGCATTCGGCGCGTCGTACGCGGCGAACAGCGTCCGCCCGTGGCTCTGGCGGATGATCGTGGCCACGTCGGTGCCGTCGTTGTCGTAGCTGTCGACCTTCCCGTCCGGTGTGCCGTTCGGGCCGCTGCGGTCCACGCCGGCGCGGCAGTCGGCGCTGACGCAACCGTCGGCGAATGCCGCCACCGGCCGCCCCTTCGCGTCCAGCTGGAGGTCGTTGAAGTCGAGGAGATTGCGCGTGCCCGAGGGGCAGGTCGTGCCCTGCGTGCAGATCACGCCGCGCTGGATCGGATCGTTCGGCGTCGCATTCACCGTCAGCCAGCTCGCTCCGCCGTCGTGCGTCGCGGCCACGTAGCCGTACCACGTACCATCGAAGGTCATGTCCGTGCCCAGCCCGCCGGCGCCGCCCTTGTTCGTCCCGACGAAGAAGAACGCCGCGCGGTCCGCGTCGCCTGCCGTCACCGCGGCGAAGACCGCGTTCTGCACGCCCTGCGTGTAGCCCACGTTCTGCGGCGTCGACCACGACAGCCCGCGATCGTGCGAGACCGCCGCGCGCGCCGTGCCGTCGGTGTTCACGAAACCGAAGTAGACCGTGCCGTCGCTGCCGATGCCCACCGACGGATCCGTGTCGCCGGCCGTGCTGCCCGGCACGTGGCGGATGGCCCACGTCAGTCCGTTGTCCTCGGAGACCGCCACGGCCTGCTGGCCGCCGCAGTTCTTGTTCGGCACGTACACCGTGCCGTCCGGCGCGACTTTGAGGTGGCCGTGCAGGCCGTTGCACTGCGTGAGGTTCCACATCGGGACGGCCACATCGAAGGTCTGGCCGCCGTCGCGGCTCAGCGCCACCTCGGCCAGGCCGATGTCCTGCGACGCGTAGTACACGGCGTTCGGATACGACGTGAGCGGTCCGCGCAGCAGCACGCCCGGCTTGAACGGTCCGCCGCCGATGGTCTGGTGATCGACACCCGCGTTGATGCCCGAGCCCTGGCTCGGCGTCCACGTCTCGCCGTCGTCATCGCTGAAGGCCATCAGGCTGACTTTGGCCGGCAGGAGCTGCGAGACGAAGGTGCGGTTGGTGTGCGGGTCGGTGAAGAGGATCGGATCGAAGGTGGTGATGGACGTGGTCAGGCCGGAGCGATCGGCCCACGAGGCCGTGCCGGCCGCGTCGTCGAAGCTCACCCGCAGCGTCTCGAGGCCGGCGATGAACATCGCGTTGCCGGTGGCCCAGTTCACGCCGATGGTCGGCTCGCCCGCGCCCTGGCCGAGCGTCGACGGCGCGGCAAAGTTTGCGTAGACCGGCGGCGTCATCGTCGAAGGCGGCGGAGGATTGTCCGCGGCGGCTGTGACGACTTCCGCGCGGCCCTGGAACTGATCGGCCAGCGCCACAAAGTAGACCACGTGCACCGCATACGTCCCGGTGCCGCTCTGGGCGACGTTGATCTCCGCCGCCTCGTTGGTGTTCGTGCCCTGCGCGGAGCTGGCCACCACCGGTCCGGTGGCGTTTGTCTTATGGATGTAGAGGTCGTAGTCGGTGGCGGGGAGCAGCCAGGACAGCGAGACTTTGACGTTTTTGCCGTTCCAGTCCGCGGCCGTCCCGCCGATGGTCAGCAGGAAAGTGTCGCAGTTGACGCCTTCGACGCAGGTGTTCTCCGCGTCCGGCGAAGTCCCGCCCACTGCCGAGCCGGTAAACGTGACCGCGGCCGTGCTGCCGGCCGCCAACGATCCCGAAGCCGGCTGCGAGGCCAGGAGCGGGAAACTCAATACGAGAGCGATCAGCCCGCCGATCGCGATCCTGCCCAAGTTGCTCGAATCTCTCTGAGTGCTCATCTACGACTCTCCTCTGTTTCGATGCGGTCGTAGGACAGCAGAATCGATGCCAGTAGTAACACTACCACCCCACTTACAGCTGTGTCGGGCGTACTATGACCGGGATGCTGAAACGAATCGCACTGGTCCTCCTGGTGGTCATCGTGGCCATCCTCATTCTTGCGGCCACCCGGCCCGACACCTTCCGGGTGGAGCGCACCACCACCATCGCCGCGCCGCCGGAAAAGGTGGCCGCCTTGATCGATGACTTCCACCGCTGGCCCTCCTGGTCGCCGTGGGAAAAGCTCGACCCGGCCATGAAGCGCACCTTCAGCGGGCCGGACAAAGGCGTCGGCGCAACCTACGCGTGGGAAGGCAACAGCAAGGCCGGCGCGGGGCAGATGAAGATCACCTCCGACACGCCCGCCGCCATCGGGCTCGACCTCGCTTTCATCAAACCGTTCGCCTCCAGCTGCAAGGTGGATTTCGCCCTTCAGCCCGAAGGCCAGGGCACGAAGGTGACCTGGGTCATGTCCGGCCCGATGGCGTACGTCAGCAAAGTGATGTGCCTCTTCGTGAGCATGGACAAGATGATCGGCAAGGACTTCGAGGCCGGCCTGGCCAACCTGAAAGCCACCGCGGAGAGCTGATTTTTACGGAGCTCGCCGCACGAGCTGCCGTCCGAAAGTGGTGCGTCCGACGAGGGCGAGAAAGCGCGGGTCGCTCCGCAACGGATCGAGCCGAGGATCGACGAGCAGGTAACACACCGCGGGCTCATGGGCGTCGACGGCGCGATTGAGCGCGGCGATGGCGTGGTGGGGGTCGCCCAGCTCGGAGTAGTACGCGGCGACGTGATAGGCATCGAAGTTCTTCACCACGAGCGGCTCGAGCAGACGGTATGACGCCAGGAACTCCGCGTACGTGGCCGGAGCCGAGCCGGCCGGACGGGGCGGCAACTCGGCGATGGTGCGGCTGATGGCCGTGGCGTCGTCCCAGCGGCGCTGCGAAATGCTGGACCAGAGGATGCCCCACTTCGATGCCCGCGAATCGCGCACCGCCAGGATGTCGCGGTAGCGCGCCAGCGCCTCATCGTAGCGGCGTGCGCGGAGATAGATCGCGGCTTCGCTCGGGTGCAGGTCGAACTCGGCAGGATCGAGGTCGCGCGCCAGTTCGTATTCGTGCACGGCCGCCTCGAACTCCCCGCGCGCGGTCAGGGCCATCGAGAGGTTGTTGTGGCCGTCGACGTAATCCGGATCGTCCGCCACCGCCTTGCGGAACCCTTCTTCCGCCGCGGCCAGGTCATAGTCGTATTGAAAATCGAGACTGGCCAGCGCGGCGCGGGCTTCGACATTCGACGGCTGGATGGCCAGCGCGCGGCGGGCGCACTCGCGTGCGCGGTCCACGGCGTGCGCGCGCACGCCACCCGGCCCGTTGATGACCCGCTGCGCCCAGATATCGGCCAGCGCGGACCAGGCCTCGGCGAACTTTGGCTCGTCGCGCAGCGCCTGTTCGAAGAGCTGTTCGGCGCGGTTGATGTCGGGATCGGGATACGACCGCGCGCGCTCCAGGCGCCCGAGGAGATAGGCCTCCTTCGCCTTCGGCGAGACGCGACTGCGCAGCAACGGCTCGTGACGCGGCGGCGGGAGAAAGCGCTTGGCCACTTCGTGCGCCACCTGATACGCCGTCTGAATCGGCATCCCCTCACGGTTCGCCAGCGGCCGGTCGTAGGTCTCGCTCCAGAGCTGCGTGTGCGACGCGACGTCGATCCCGGAGATGATCACGCGGATGCTGTCCCGCTCCTGCTGGATCGTGCCCTCGATCCGCACCTGGGCGCGCTCGGTGGAACGCTCTTCGAGCAGCACGATGTGGCGCCGCGGCAGCGAGCCGATGGTGGTGCGCAGCTCCTGCACGAAGAACCGCGGGTCGACGCCCTCAGGCAGACGGCCGATCACGCGGAACGGCGCAATGGCGATCACGTGGCGGCCTGCCGGCGGCGTATCGCCCGTGCGGCGCGACCGCCACAGGAACACCGCGGCGAGCGTCGCCACGAGCACGACGGCGACCGCCGCGGCCATCCGGTACCGCCGCGGGCCTATGGGCACAACGGGCGTCGCCGCTTCGTCGATCGACGGCAAAGAAAGCGGCGGCGGTTCGAGCGGAAGCGTCACCACGTTGCGCTCCGGTGCATTCGGCCGGGCCACCCGCTCCACCGGCGCGATGAAGACGTAGCCGCGACGCGGAATCGTACGGATGTAGCGCGGCGCCTCGGCGTTGTCGCCGAGGTGATAGCGGATCTGACGGATGGCCGCGTTGATCCCCTGCTCGAAATCGACGTGCGTGCCGCTGCCCCAGA
>JAXDJK010000703.1:0-4157 GCA_034665665.1 Acidobacteriota bacterium | reverse complement strand
CTCGGAGTTCCACGGAGTTCCACGGCGAGCGCGGCACACCCGAGGAACTCCGAGGAACCCCCAGGAACTCCGCGGAACCGCTACTCGACCGCATCGGTGAGCTCGTGGAGGGCATGCTTGGCCGCCTGCTGCTGCGCCTCTTTCTTCGACGAGCCTTCGCCGCGCGTGGTCAGCTTGCCGAGCTTCACCTCGACGATAAAGACCTTGCCGTGATCGGGACCGACCTCCCCCACCACGTTGTACTCCGGCAGCTGCAAGCCGCGACCCTGGGCCAGCTCCTGCAGCGCGGTCTTGTAGTCCTGGAACAGGAGGTCCTGCTCGTCGATGGCGCGGATGTCGTCGTGGAAGGTGCTCTCGAGGAACTTGCGCGCCGCCTCGACGCCGCCGTCGAGGTAGACCGCGGCCACCACCGCTTCGAAGACGTTGGCCAGCAGCGAGTCTTTCTTGCGTCCGCCGGTCTTTTCTTCGCCCACACCGAGGAGGATGGCGTCGCCCATCGCGTAAATCTGCGCCTTCGCGGCCAGGCTGCTGGCGCTGACGAGGAAGGCTTTCATCTTCGAGAGCGCGCCTTCGTCCAGCTCGGGGAAGTGCCGGAAGAGCAGGTCGCCGACGATGAAGCCGAGGACGGAGTCACCGAGGAACTCGTACGTCTCGTTGTGGCGGACGTCGTTTTCCTTCGATTCGTGCGAGAACGATTTGTGGGTGAGCGCGCGGCGGAGAAGGTCGGGATTCTCGAAAGTGTGCCCGAGGCGCTGTTCGAATTCGGAGAGGCCGTTATCCAATCACGGCCAGTATACGAGGTCGAGCCCGGAATCGGCCTGCCGGAGGCGGCGTTTCGCCGCGCGTGAGGATCTTCAGGCAGGTGCTCGGGCTGTTCGCCATCGCCGTTACGATGGCGGCGGCCGAAGTTCCGCCCCTCCCCGCGCTGCCGCCGGCGGAGATGGAAGCGCGCCTCTTCGCCGATCCTTCGCAGATTCCCCCCGTGCTCCGGAGCCTCGGCCAGACGTTGATGACTTCCGACGCGGCGCTGCGGGGCCGCGTGGAGACGTATGCCGCGGCGATGGCCCGCGCCCGGGCCGCGCGTGTTCCCGCGGACCTGCGGATCGTGACGGCGTTCCTGGTCGTCGACCCGCTGCGCTATACCGAGGATGCGGCGTTCCGCGCGCGGGTCGATGCGCTGATGCCGCGGATGCTCACCGGCGCCACGCCGCGCGCCACACGCGAAGCGGCGCTGGCCAAGCTGAACGCGGGCTTTCCGATCGAATATGCAACCGCCGACGCGATTGCCGCCGCATGGGGTCTGACCCCGCGCGCCAGCGCCGCCCGCAAGACGACCTACAGCGCGAAGCAACGCTTCCTCGACGATACGCACGGCACCATCGAGGCGACCATCGTGTCCCTCGGGTCGGAGTTCTTCACGGCCGAGGATGCGAAGGCGTTCCTCGCGTCGCTACGCGCGTCCGCACCGGCCCGGCGCATTCTCGTGCTGGCCGATCCGCCGATGCGCGAAGCGCTCCGCGATCTGCCGGTGGATATGATCGACACCTACGGACGCCCGTTCACCCCGTGGCCGCGCGATCCCTTCACCGTCACGCGCACGCCGGAAGGGCGCGTGGTGTTCGTCGACCGCCCGAACCTGCAGCCCAACCGCGAGGATGACGCGAACATGGTCCGCGCGCTGGTGCAGGGGCTCCCCGCCTCGCTCGACACACGCTGGAAGGAGCCGCGCTGGACCGTCGCACCCTTCCCGTTCCACAACGGGCACGTGCTGGTCATGCCCGACGCGGCGTGGATCAGCATCCACACCGTGGAAATCCGCGCGCTGCAGATCCTCGGGATCGACCGCGTACCGGTGTCGACGTTCAACACCGCCGCCGGCATCGCCCGGTACGTGACCGCGGTGCGCCAGGCCGCCAAAGAGCTGGAGACGCTGTACGGCCGGGCCGTGCGCTTCGTGCACCCGCTGCCATCCCCTTCCGAGCCGCTAGCGAAACAGGTGACGCTGATGCAGAGCCTCGGCGGCGGGGGCGGCTTCGATCTCGATTCCATCGTGACGCTCCTCCCCTCGGCAGACGGCAAGCTGCACGCGCTCGTCGGCGACATCACCGCCGGCGCCACGCTTGCGCGCAAGGCCGACTGGACCGCCGCGTACCGCGCCTACGGCTTCACCGGCGAGCGCGCCACCCTCGGCCGCCGCGTCGCCGAAGCGCAGGATTTCGGCCGCGCGCCCGGGCTGCAGCACTTCCTCGATACCGTGGCCGCCTACCTCGCCGCGCGAAACGTGATCGTCGAGCGCATCCCCCTCCTCGATGTGCCCTACGCCCTGCTCACCGATCCCGCCGCGCTGAACGGCTCCGATTTCCTGATCACGTGGCACAACGTCGTGCTCGAAAAGAAACACGCCGCCGGCTTCGCCTCGCTCCTCCCCGAAGGAGACGCCGCCGCCCGCGCCGCCTTCACCCGCGCCGGCTACCACCTCGACCTCCTCGCGCCGCTCGTCCGCAGCATCGTCCTCAACGGCGGCTACCGCTGCGCCTCCAACCACGTGCGGAAGTAGATGTATGGAAGCATCCGGAGCGCGGGCGTCCCGCCCGCAGGGCCCACAGGCGTCTCGCCTGTGCGTTCAAACGCGTACCCGGGTACACGCTCAGGCGGGACGCCTCAGCGGAGAAGCAGCATGACGTACCAGCGCGAGAGCTCCTGGCCGAAGAAGAGGATGATCAGGAACGCCAGGCCGAGGAACACGCCGAAGGGGAGGGCGATCTGCAGGCCCTTGCCTGTCTTCGCGGCCAGGGCCAGGCCGATGATCGCGCCGGTGAGCGACGCGAGCAGGAGCAGCGGGAAGAGCGGCTCCCAGCCGAGCACCGCGCCGAGCATGGCCATCATTTTGACGTCGCCGAGGCCCATGCCTTCGATGCCGCGGATGAGCTGGTAGGTGAGGCGGATCACCAGGATCATCCCCGCGCCGACGATGGCGCCGGTAAGGGATTCGAAGAGCGTTCGCGACAGCAGCAGGTCGGGGTAGAGCGCGCCGAGATGCAGCGCTCCCACGCCGAGGCCGATGGCGATGCCGGGGAGGTCGATCACGTCCGGCAGGATCTGGATCTCGAGGTCGATGTAGATCAGCACGAGGGTCATGGACACGAGCGCCGCCACGGCCACGAAGCCGAGCGTCGGCCCGGTGCGCTCGTAGATGGCCAGGTAGAACAGCCCGTTGGCCAGCTCGATCAGGGGATAGCGCCAGCTGATCGGCGCCCGGCAGGCCCGGCACCGCGCCCCGAGGAGGAGGAAGCTGAGGACCGGGATGTTGTCGTAAGCCTTGATGTCGGTGTTGCAGTGCGGGCAATGGCTGGCCGGAAAGACGATCGACTCCCCCCGCGGCACGCGGTGGATGACTACGTTGAGAAAACTGCCCACGATCGCGCCGAGGCCGAGGGAGGTTATCGCAAAGAACCAAGCCATTCGGGGGGAGTTTACTGGGCTCGACGGGAAATGTTGAATGGTGAATGTTGAATGTTGAATGTTGAATGACCGTGGGGAATGGACATTCAACATTCAACATTCAACATTGCGCATTCAACATTTCCCGTCCCGGGGAGGCGAATGGGGTCTGGTGGCTCCCGCGGTCTTCAAAACCGTTGTTTCGGCGCGGAAGCGTCGAAAGGTTGGTTCGATTCCGACACGCCTCCGCCAATCGCTACTCCTTCGGTGGCGGGTCGGTCAGGAATCCCACCTTGGCCGCACCTGCCTGATGTGCGGCGTCCATGGCCGCGACGGCGCTGTCGAAGGCGAGGTTGTCTTCGGAATTGATGAAGACGATGCGCTGGTCGGGCGGGCGGGAGACCATCTGCCGGGCCAGCTCGTCGCGCAGCGCGGGGATGGTGGCCATTTTGGCCGTGTTCAGGTACAGCCCGTCCTTCTTCACCGTGATCACGAGCTGATTCTGCTCCGACTCCGGCGGCGGCGTCGCCACCTCCACCTTCGGCGGCACCTCCACGTCGAGCCCCATCTGCAGGATCGGCGTGGCCACCATGAAGATGATCAGCAGCACCAGCACCACGTCGACCAGCGGCGTGACGTTGATGTCCGCTTTGATGCCGCGGTTTGGACGGACTGCGAAGGCCATGGCGCGCTAACTCTGCGGCTGGTGCGGCGTC
>JAXDJK010000702.1:0-3095 GCA_034665665.1 Acidobacteriota bacterium | reverse complement strand
TTTCGCGAGCTGGGAGATGTGCACGAGGCCGTCCTGGTGGACGCCGATGTCGACGAAGGCGCCGAAGGCGGTGACGTTGGTGACCAGCCCCTCCAGGATCATCCCCTCCCGTACGTCGGCGATGGTCTTCAGCTCCTCGCGGAAGCGGGGCGGCTCGAAGCTGCCGCGGGGATCGCGGCCCGGCTTCTTCAGCTCCGTAAGGATGTCGCGGAGGGTCGGCTCGCCGACGTCGCCGCCGGCGTAGCGCTTCCAGTCGATGGTATCGACGAGGGCGGCGTTGCCGGCCAGGCGGGCCACGTCGGCGCCGAGGTCCGCGGCCATCCGCTCCACGATCGCGTAGCGCTCCGGATGCACGGCGCTGTTATCGAGCGGCTGCTTGCCGCGGATGCGCAGGAAGCCGGCGCACTGCTCGAAGGCGCGGTTGCCGAGGCCGCGCACGGCCAGCACGTCCTGCCGGGAGGGAAACGGACCGTGCTCGTTGCGGTGCTCCACGATCCGGCGGGCCAGCACCGGGCCGATGCCGGAGACGTGCTCGAGCAACTGCGCCGAGGCCATGTTCGCGTCGACGCCCACCAGGTTTACGCACCAGTCCACGGTCTCGCCGAGCTTCTTGCGGAGCAGGGTCTGATTGACGTCGTGCTGGTACTGGCCGACGCCGATCGACTTCGGGTCGATCTTCACCAGCTCGCCCAGCGGGTCCTGCAGGCGGCGTCCGATGGAGGCCGCGCTGCGGAGGGAGAGATCGAGATCGGGGAACTCCTCGCGTGCCGCTTCGGACGCGGAGTAGATGGACGCTCCCTGCTCCGATACGGAGACGACGGGGATACTGGCGTCGACCGCGCCGCGGACGAATCCTTCGGCTTCGCGCGAGCCGGTGCCGTTGCCGACGGCGATCAGCTCCGGAGCGTGGGTGGCCACGATGCGGCGCAGGGTCTTCTCCGCGGCGGCGCGCTCGGCGGCCGACTTTTCGCTGTAGAGGGTGGTCGTCTCCAGCAGTTTGCCGGTGCCGTCCAGCACCGCCACCTTGATGCCGGTGCGCAGCCCGGGATCGAGGGCCAGCACGCGTTTGCTGCCGGCCGGCGGCGCGAGGAGGAGGTTGCGCAGGTTCTGGCCGAAGACTTCGATGGCCTGGGCGTCGGCGCGTGCTTTCAGCTCGGCGCGCAGCTCGCCCTCGAGAGAGATGGAGAGCAGGCGCTTCCAGCCGTCTTCCACCGCTTTGTCGCGCTCGGCCGGCAGGAGGGTCGGCTGGCGGATGCGTTTCTTCAGTCCTTCGACGATCTCTTCATCCGGGAAGCGCAGCCGCACGTTGAGGATGTCCTCGGCTTCGCCGCGGAAGATGGCCAGGATGCGGTGCGACGGCGCCGCCGTGAGCGGCTCGCGATGGTCGTAGTACATCTCGAATTTGGACTTGAGCGTTTTCTTGTCGGCCAGGACGGCCGAGTGGATCGTGCCGAGGCGCGTGGCGGTATGGCGCGCGTACCGGCGCAGCTCCGCGTCTTCGGCCATGCGCTCGGCGCAGATGTCGCGAGCCCCCGCCAGCGCGGCCGCGGCGTCCGGGACATCGGCAGACAGGAACGACTCGGGCGCGAGCCGCTCGCGCGAGGTTCCCCAGATCACGTCGGCCAGCGGCTCGAGCCCCCGCTCGCGGGCGATGGTGGCGCGGGTGCGGCGCTTGGGCCGGTACGGGAGGTAGAGGTCTTCGAGCTCGGTGCGGGTCTGCGCTTTGGCGATGGCGGCGGCGAGCTGCGGGGTCATCTTCCCCTGCTCGTCGATGGACTTGATGATGGCGGCGCGCCGGTCGTCGAGCTCCTTCAGCTCCGCGGCGCGATCGAGGATGGCCTGGATCACGACTTCGTCGAGATTGCCGGTGGCCTCTTTGCGATAGCGGGCGATGAACGGCACGGTGCCGCCTTCGCCGCTCAGCTCGAGCGTGCGCGCAACCTGTTCGGGACGAATGTGGAGCTCGGCGGCGATGCGGGTGAGATGGTGCTCGGACATGGGGGGCGGAGTTTAGCCGACCGAGACGGCAAGGCTTGAACGCAGAACGCAGAGCGCAGAACGATGAATGAAGAAAAAACCAACGAGGACACCAGGGTCTCCTTTCTCAATTCAACGTTCTGCGTTCTGCGTTCTGCGTTCAAGCCTTTGCCTCCCTTCGGCCAAAGGGGGGCACAGCCGTTGCTCCGGATGGCGGCAGTATGAAGAAACTGCTCGCGCTCTCTGTCCTCGCCATCGCCTGCGGAGGCGGCGAGCCGGCTTCCGCGCCGCCGGTTGCACCGCCCCCCGCGCAGACGGCTCCCGCGCAGACGGATTCCGCGCCAACGGCAACGGTCCCGGTGAGCACCGCGCCGGTCGTGCCGGAGGTGAAAGGTCCGAAGCTGCAGCCGGTGGACGAAGGGACATCCGATCCGACGCTGGTGGCCTTCCGCACCGCTCTCCTCGACGCGGTGCGCCGCCGTGATGGGAACGCGGTGGCCGGCGGCCGATCCGAAGATCCGTACCAGCTTCGGCGACGGCGGCGGGGTGGCGGCCTTTCGCCGTCAGCTCGAAAAAGCGGACTCGCCGCTCTGGAAGGAGCTCGAGCTGATCTTCACGCACGGCGGGTCATTCCAGAAGGAGGGCACCGACCGCCGCTTCTGGGCGCCGTACGTCTACAGCGCCTGGCCCGAGGATCGGGATGCGTTCACCTCCCTCGCGGTCCTCGGCGATAACGTGCCCCTCCACGCCGCCGCCGATGCATCCGCCCCCGCCCTGGCCACGCTCCGCTACGACATCGTGGAGCTCATTCAGGGCAGCGGCGAAACGCCCGCGGGGTTCAAACACGTACGCACGGCGGACGGGAAGGAAGGCTGGGTGGCCGTCGACGCCGTCCGCAGCCCCATCGCCTACCGCGCCGGCATCGTGCAGAAAAACGGCGCCTGGAAGATCGAGGCGCTCGTCGCGGGGGACTGAGGGGGGTAGGTCCCGATTTTGTCATCCCGAGCGTCGAGCGAGGGACCTGGGCGGGTGGGGCGCGATGCACTTGCCACACTCCCCGCGCCCCTCCCACCCAGGTGCCTCGCTCGACGCTCGGGTTGACAATGGGGGTGCGGTTT
>JAXDJK010000701.1:0-3193 GCA_034665665.1 Acidobacteriota bacterium | reverse complement strand
CGCCAATACTCCGGGACGAATGTTCCGTCTCCCCTCGTGTAGCTGCTGACCCGGATCTGCCGCTGTACCGGTACCGAGACGTCATACGAAGGCGGACAGATCTCGCCGAGGTAGCGTACGCGTACGTCGGGATGACAGTCCGGGGCCGGCAGGATGCCGGTGGTCTCGGCAACGATCCGCTTCATGCGCGACATCCGCGTCGGGTCTACCGAGGGACAGGTGGCCTCGTGGTAGACCGAGGTGATGCCGGGAGCATCGAGGCGGGATTGCGCGGCGGCGGAGGCCGCGATCGCCAGCAGGAACGACAGGAAGACCGCAGGTATCGTCCTCATGGAACCTCCTGAGCCCCACCCGGTGTGACGCCGGGTGGGCTCAGAGGGGATGACACCAGCGAAGGCTGTTAGTGGGCGTTACTCCACGTCGATCTTGCCTTCCATCATCTTCATGCCGCAGGTGAAGACCATGTCTTTCGTGGCGGTGAGCATGACGGAGGTGGTCTTCTTTTCCTCGATCTTCCTGGTGATCTTCAGGTCGGGGAAGGAGACGCTGTCGCCGCAGGTGGGCTTCTCGTCGCGGGTGAAGTTGAGGCGGAGGCGCTCGCCTTTTTTCGCCTTGATCACGTCGGGGATGTACTCGCCGCCGCTGACTTTGACGTTCACGGTGCGGACCTTCGTCGCTTTGGCGGCGAAGAGGGTGGGGACGAGGAAGAGGGCCAGGGCGGTCAGGGTGAGGATCAGGCGTTTCATGTGGTGATGAGAACAGGGATGGTGGGCGTTCCCATCCCGCGCATCAAAGCCTTCCCTGCAAAGCCTTTTGCCTTCGGCGTGTAGACGCAAAATATTTTGACGTCCGCGTTTCTGGCAAATCCAGACAAGTAGCTTTTCTTCAGTTACTTACGTGTGGCCGTGCCATGGCCGTTCGCTTGAACTCTGGTACCCCCGAAAGGAGGTGGTGCCGAAGAGAGCGAAGTGGTGAAAACGAAGAAACGACGAACCAGTGTGGAACAGCCAAATCCCCCGGAGTGAAGCAGATCGCAGTCAACAACAACGAATCTTCAACGCAACGAAAAGGAGAACAGACCCATGCGGAAGTCCCTGCAGTTTTTTGCTCTCGCCCTGATCATCCTGGCTGTCACCGTGCCGGCGCATGCCGCCGATGCGGAGACGGCCGCGGCACCCGCCCCGACGGCCACGGGCGTCGTCAACCTCAATACCGCCGATGCCGCCCAGCTGGCGCTCCTGCCGCGTGTCGGCGAGAAGGCCGCGCAGCGCATCATCGAGTACCGCACGCAGCACGGGCCCTTCAAGAAGACCAGTGACCTCATGCAGGTCAAAGGCTTCGGTGAGAAGAGCTACGAGCGCATCAGCCGCTACCTCGCGGTCGACGGCCGGACGACGTTGACCGCCAAGGTGAAGTTGCCGGGCAAGCCCCGCGCGAAGAAGCCCACCACCCCGGCGTCGTAAGACGCTCCCGCCCCCCATCCTCAACAGGCCGCCGCGTGCTCCGAGCGCGCGGCGGCCTCCTCCCTCCCGGGCGTCCGCCCACTCACCCCATCCACAACAACAAGGAGGTTCCTGTGCGCATCGCGCATCGTGGCTATTCGCTCGTCGAGTTGCTCGCCGCCCTGGCCGTCGTGGCCATCATCTGCCTCGTCACCGTTCCTGCGTTCGGCTCGATGCGCCGCCGTTCTGCCGTGCGGCTCGCGTCGTACGACCTGCGCACCATCTTTCACCAGACCCGCTCCCGCGCCATCGCCCGCAACCGGAACGCGGGCGTTCGCTTCACGAAGATCGCCAGCGGATGGGTGTTTGCCGTCTACGACGATGGCGACGGTGACGGCGTCCGCAATGACGACATCACCCGCGGCACCGACCGGCTGGCCGTGCCGGCGCGCCGCGTCCTGCGCGAGTCGACGCTCGCGACGATCGGCCTCCTGCCGCAGACGGTGACCGATCCGGATGGCGATCGCCTGCTGCCGACGGCCTCGCCGGTGCAGTTCAATGCCTCGCAGCTCTGCTCGTTCTCGCCGCTGGGGGAGTCGACGCCCGGCACGATCTACATCACCGACCGGGCCGGTGAGCTCTACGCGGTGCGTGTATACGGCGCCACGGCGAAGATGCGCGTGCTCCGGTACGACGGCGGGCGGCGCCGCTGGGAGGCGCGATGAGCGCGCTACTGCGACCGCCGCACGACCACCCGTTCGGCCTCGTAGGTCTGGATGGCCGAGACAGCCGTAGCGCGGAGCAGCTCATCGCTGAAGGCGTCGGTCAGGATCTTGCCGTCCATGTCGCGGCCGATGGGCAGCCCAGCCGCGAAGAGGGCCGTCGGCACGATGTCGACCGCGTAGGCGGCGGCAGGATTCGGACGGTGCGTAGTGCCGGGACCGGTCACGAGGACGAAGCCGTCGTCGGCGCCCGGATCGTCGCGGGAGATGGCCTGCATGGCCCTGGCCCAGGCCGTGGCGGGAAGCGGCGGCGGGACGACAGCCGAGGGGGAGCAGATCACGATGGCATGCTCGGGGTGCTCGCGCACGAGCGTTGCGAGCAGTTGATCGAGTTGCTGCGCGTAAGCGCGAAGCGCCTCACCTTTGCGGTCGCTGCGCGGCGGCAGCTCGTTCGTGAAGATGTGCAGGGCGCGCTGGCTCTCGGAGAAACCTTCCAGCCAGAGCACGCTCACATCGAAGGCTCCGTCGCTGCCGGCCAGCGTGGCGGCGGCACGATCGTGCGCGAGCGCGGCGAGGATGCGCGGGCGCGCGTCGCCGGTGCCGTTGAACCGCTGGGCCACGTCGCCGAGGGAGGCTACGTTGACCGGCAGCGCCCGAAGGGCCGCATCCGTCAGTACGCGCGTTGCACCCGTCGCGCGCGACGATGGCCAGCCGATCACGGACGCGTGCAGCTGGACGCGCTCGAACAACTCCCAAAGAGGCAACGCGTCGCCGGCGGGGAGCGGAGCGGAGATTCGCTCCACTGGCGGGATCAAGCCCCAGGCCTGGAAGCCGACGCCGCTCGGCAGCAGGAGGAACGGATCGGAGGCATTGAGCGGCGTGCGGTAGGAGAAGCGTCCGGTCACGCCGTGGCGGTAGGGCAGCTTGCCGGTGGCGAGCGAGGCCCAGAGCGACTTCGGGCTGGTGGTGGGGAAGGGCTCGAGACGGGTGAACCAGGCCCGCTCCGTCTCGGCTTCGAGCCACGGCAGC
>JAXDJK010000700.1:0-6108 GCA_034665665.1 Acidobacteriota bacterium | reverse complement strand
GAGGTTCGAGATCGTGAACGTCGAGCCCTGGTACTCGTCCGGCTTGAGGCGGCGGTTCTTGGCCTTGTCCGCCAGTGCCCGCACTTCCGCCGCGATGTCGACCACCGACTTCTGGTCCGCATTGCGGATCACCGGCGTGATCAGCCCGTCCGCCGTGGCCACGGCCACGCCGACGTGGATCTCACCGTGCTGCGTGATCGCGTCATCGCCCCAGCTGGCGTTGATGTTCGGATGATGCCGCAGCGCCAGCGCTACCGCGCGGATGATGAAGTCGTTGAGGCTGATCTTCGCGCCGCTGATGTCGAGCAACTGCTGCCGCGCCGACATCAGTTCCGTGACGTCGTAGTCGGCGGTCAGGTAAAAGTGCGGGATCGGCCCCGTCGATTCGGCCAGCCGTTTGGCAATGGTCCGGCGCATGGCCGTGAGCGGCAGGATGGTCTTCTGCAGCGCAGGCAGCTGCGGTGGTCCGGACGGCTGCTTCACGGCCGCCGCAGGCCGCGCTTCCTGCGGCTGCGGCGCGGGTGCCTCCGCCTTCGTGCCGCCGCCCTGCTGCGCCTTCTTCACGTCGTCAGCCACGATCCGCCCGCGCGGCCCGCTGCCTTCGACGCCTTCGAGATTGACGCCGAGCTCCTGCGCCATCCGCCGCGCCAGCGGCGACGAACGCCGCCGGTCACCGCTCGCCGGTGCCTCGGCCGCGTTGTCGTCTGAAACGCGTGCGTCCTGCGTCTTATCCCGGCGCAGTCCCTTGTGCTCGATGGCCTCGGCGTATTCGCCCGTGGTGTGCTTGACGCTGTCCTTCTTGTCCGTGGCCCGGCGCTGCTGCGGGTCGGCCGGCTTCTCTGCCTCGGGCTCCGGTGCAGCAGCCGGCGCGGCAGCGGCCTGCTTCGGCTGCTCCTTCTCGCCCGGCGCGAGGATCATGGCCACGATCTCGCCCACCGGCACCATCGCGCCATCGCCCGCGCGGATCTCGCCGAGGGTGCCGTCCGCTTCCGCTTCCAGATCGAGATTGACCTTGTCGGTCTCGATCTCCAGCACCGGCTCGCCCTTCTTCACGGCGTCGCCCGCCTTCTTGTACCAGCGGACGATCTTCCCCTCGGACATCGCGTCGCCCACTTTGGGCATGATGATCTCGGCCACGCTCTGGTTACCCCTTCATCCCGCGCATCACGCGCGGTACATCACTTTCTTCACCGCGCGGATCACATGCTCCTCGTGCGGTGTGGCCAGCAGCTCCAGATTCCGCGCGTACGGCATCGGCACATCCTCGCCCGTCACGCGCGCCACCGGCGCATCCAGCTCGTCGAACATCGTCTCCGTGATGCTGGCCGAGATCTCTGCCGCAGCGCCGAACGGCTTCCACTGCTCCTGCACGACGACCGCGCGATGCGTCTTCTGCACCGACGCATACACCGGGTCCAGGTCCAGCGGCCGCAGCGAGCGCAAGTCGATCACCTCGCATTCGATGCCCTCGTCCTTCGCCAGCTTCTCCGCAACCACCAGCGAGAGCTGCAGCATCCGGCTGTAGGAGACGATGGTCACGTCCTTCCCCTCGCGAGCCACGTGTGACTTGCCGAACGGCACGGTGAAGTCCGGATCGTCCGGTACGTCGCCCTTCATGCCGTACAGCGCCGCGCTCTCCAGGAAGATCACCGGATCCTTTCCGCGGATGGCCGTCTTCAGCAGCCCCTTCGCATCCGCCGGTGTGGCCGGTGCGACCACGTGGATGCCCGGGAAGTGTCCGTAGAACGACTCGAAGGTCTGCGAGTGCTGCGCGGAGAGCTGCACGCCCGCGCCCTGCGGCCCGCGGATGACCATCGGCACATCCACCTGGCCGCCGGAAAAATAGCGGACCTTCGCGGCGTGATTGAGGATCTGGTCGGCGGCGACGATGGCGAAGTTCATCGTCATCATCTCCACGATCGGCCGCAGCCCGAACATGGCCATCCCCACCGCGGTGCCGGCCATGCCGGCCTCGGCGATCGGCGTGTCGATGACCCGCTTCGGCCCGTACTTTTTCAGCATGCCCGCGGTGATGCGGAACGTGCCTTCATAAACCCCGATGTCCTCACCCATGATCAGGACGTTCGGGTCGCGATCCATCTCTTCCATCATCGCGTCGCGGATCGCGTCGCGGTAACTCTTCTCAGCCATCGTGTTTACTCGGTCTCCGTCTCGGCCACCGGGCGGGGGCCATGTTCGGCAACGACGTCCGTGAACAACTCCGCCGGGTCGGGCACCGGGCTCTCGTCGGCGAACTTCACCGCCCTGGCCGCCTCGGCCGTCGCCCATTCGTCCATCGCCTTCACGTCCTCGTCGCTCAACCCGCACACCTCATGGAGGCGCTTGCGCAGGATCTCCAGCGGATCGCGATGGCGATGCCGCTCCACTTCTTCCTTCGAGCGATACGGCTGCAGGATGTCCGCCGCACCGTGCCCGGAGAAACGGTACGTCACCGCCTCGATGCAGAACGGCTTGCCGGTCTCCCGCACCTGCTTCACCACCCGGTCGGCCAACTCGCGGACGGCGAAGATGTCCTGGCCGTCCACTTTCTCCGTCGGGATGTCGTACGCCTGGACGCGCGCCGAGAGGTCCGTCAGGGCCGAGTGGCGCTCCAGGGCCGTACCCATCGCGTAGCCGTTGTTCTCGATCACGAAGATGATCGGGCACATCCCCTGGTGGCCCCACAGCCCGGCCATGTTCATCGCCTCGTGGAACGAGCCAATGTTCATCGCGCCGTCGCCGAAATAGCAGACCACCACCTTGTCGGTCTCCTGGTAGCGCGCCGCGTACGCCGCGCCGGCCGCGAGGGTGAGATGCCCGCCCACGATGCCGTAGCCGCCGTAGAGGCCGTGCTCGGCGTCGAAGAGATGCATCGACCCGCCCTTCCCTTTCGAGAGGCCGGTGCCCTTGCCGAACAGCTCGGCCATGATCTTGCCTGGGTCCGAGCCGAGAGCCAACGCCTGGGCGTGATCGCGATAGCCGCAGAAGACGGCATCGTCCTTCTGCAGCGCGGTGATGATCCCCGAGGCGATCGCTTCCTGGCCGATGTAGACGTGCAGGTAGCCGCCGATCTTGCCGCGGCGGAACTCGCGCTCGGTCGCTTCTTCGAAGCGGCGGATGAGGAACATCTGCCGCAGGATGTCGGTCCACTCCGGGGCACACACCGGATCCGCGACCGCGGTACTCGATTCTTTCTTAACGTTCGCCATCCACTTTCCGTCACGCGGCGTCTTGCATGTTGCAGGCCGCGACGGGGGCGGATTGTATACGCACGAACTTCCGAATGCCGTTTCCGTATCCACCTCGAAACAGGAGGAGCCCACGATGAAACAGCACGTATCCGCTGCCCTGGCCCTGACCGCCCTGCTCCTCGGCGCCTGCGCCACCGCGCCGGCCGCGAAACACCCTTCCGCCGAAGCCCTGCAACTTCACGACGAAATCGCCGGCCTCGACCGCGCCATGTTCGACGCCTTCAACGCCCACGACGCCGCGAAGCTCGGCACCTACTTCGACGACAGCCTCGAGTTCTACCACGACGCCGGCGGCCTCTCCGGCAAGGCCGAATCGGTGGCCAGCCTGAGCCGCATGTTCGTGCAGAACAACGGCATTCGCCGCGACCTCGTCCCCGGCTCGTTGCACGTCTACCCCATCAAAGACTACGGCGCCATCGAGGTCGGCGCCCACCGCTTCTGCCACCAGGAAAACGGTAAAGACGACTGCGGCGTCTTCCAGTTCGTGCAGATCTGGCAGAAGAAGGATGGCAATTGGAAAATCACGCGCGTAGTGAGCTACGACCATTAATGCGGTCATTACATCCATTATGCGGAACACGCATTAAATTATTGACTTATCCACCCGTCTGCGGCACTGTGTCGGCATCGTCCGAATCGGCCTCGTAAGCCAGTTCAATTTTTGACGTATCGAGGCCTTCCGATGCGGAGCCGTGTCCTTTCGTTCCTTCTCGTCATCACTACGTTCATCGCCGTTTCCGCGCACGCACAGTGGCTGCCCGACGGCGCCACTACCGGCGACATTCATTACGACAACGGGAAAGTCGGCATCGGCACCGGTGCCTCTACGCCCGGCGCGCAGTTGCACGTGGTCAGCACCAGCGCCTTGGCGCAGATGACTCTCGGCAAATCAGGAACGACCGGCGTCATCTCCGCCTACGTCAATAGCCCCGATTCCGGCTCCATCGCATTCGACAGCACCTACGTTGGCGGCTGGTATGCCCAGCACAGCTCCGCCGGATTCATCTCCAAGGTCAGCGGCAAAATGATCTTTCAGGGCGCTTCCGGCCTCACCGCCGGAACGGCGATCCCCGGCGCGTCATTCATCGAGCACATGAGCCTCAACCTCGCCACCGGCAAACTCGGCATCGGCACATCCATCCCCGTTTTCCGTCTCGACGTGCAGTACCCCAGCGACGTCAATTTCTTCCCCGGCACTCCGATGACCATGCAGGTCATCGACAAGAACGCCTACAACACCGCCAACACCGGCGCCGGCATCGCCTTCACCGCGCGATACAACGCCGCCGGCGCCAATACACAGATCGGCGCCGTCGCCGCGATCAAGGAATCGATCGTCGACGGCAATTACGCCGGCGCCCTCACCTTCGGCACCCGTACGCACGGAAGCCTCATCGCCAGCATGGAGCGCATGCGCATCACCAGCACCGGTGACGTCGGGATCGGCACCACCGCACCCACCGCAAAGCTCGACGTCAACGGCAACCTCAAGGTGAGCGGCAATGTGAATGTGACCGGCACGATCACCGGCGCCTCCGTCATCGGCGCCGTCTACCAGGATCTCGCCGAATGGGTCCCGGCCACCGAGGACATGCTCCCCGGCACCGTGGTCGTCCTCGACCCCGCCGTCTCCAACCAGGTCATGCCCTCCCACCGTGCCTACGACCTGACCGTAGCCGGCGTGGTCTCCGCGCAGCCGGGCCTGATCCTCGGCGTCGGCTCCGCCACGAAAGAGCAGATCGCCACCACCGGCCGCGTCAAGGTCAAGGTCGACGCCACCCGCGGCGCCATCGCCATCGGCGACATCCTCGTCACCAGCGACAAGCCCGGCATGGCCATGAAGTCCCAGCCGATCGACGTCGCCGGCATCGCCATCCACCGCCCCGGCACCGTCGTCGGCAAGGCCCTCGAACCGCTCGCCAACAGCGAAGGCGAAATCCTCGTGCTGCTTTCGCTGCAGTAGGCGTTAGGTACGAAATCGATGATGAAGAAACTAATGTGGGCTGTCATGGCCCTGTATTTCCTGTCCACTGCGGCGGTGCTGGCTGCGGCCGCACCGGATCGCGACGATCTATCCGTTGAATTTCAGAACGACACGGTCATCATCCGCAACGTCTCGCCCGGTGCGCGGGTTGCCGTCCTGAGTGTTGCACGAGAAATGAGCCAAGGACAGCCGCCCGTACCCCGCCTGGTGCGGCGGACGGAGGTCATTACAGACGATGACCGCGACGGCGTGGTCCGGCTGGAGCTCGGCAAGCTGATTCCCCGCATGGCAATGTGGGCCTTCGTCGACATGAACACGGGCGCGTCAATCGCGTTGCCCACACCGGGCTACGAGCCGCCGCGGTTGAATCTCAGCGACGAGCTCGTGAAGCATGACAACGCCGGACAACTCAAAAAGCTCGATCTGGTATACGCGGAGGTCGAAATCCTGCTCGTACGCCCGGGTACCGGCGCATGGCGGTTGAACGCGGCCAAATACAGCCAACTCGACGAGAGCAAGCATTCGGAAGATCCCATTCGGCTCGATGTGGAGTCGATGCTGCCGGTCGGTGATTCCCCGAATGCACCACACAGTGTCAAGCCGGGCGATGTCATCGCGATCGTGGACCTTCGTTGGATGCAGTACGGGATCATGGAGGTAGGCAAGTGAAGCGCCTCCTCACGGGATTAGCGGCCTTCGCGGCCGTTGCTCTCGCAGTAAAGGCCCAGCAGCAGGTACCCACGCTCGAAAAGGGATTTCAGGCGGATAAGGTGTACCAGATTAACGGCCTCGACAATGTCAACGTCTTCAACGGCAATCTCGTGATCGCGATCCCCATCGGGATGAGCTATCCGTTGGATGGCGGGCTCTCCT
>JAXDJK010000699.1:0-5156 GCA_034665665.1 Acidobacteriota bacterium | reverse complement strand
AGCGGCGGGAAAGCGCCGCACTCCAAACGCTTCGCGTAGACCTTTCGCGCTCACCGAGACAACGTACGCTTCCGGAACTCCTCGGAGCGCGCGATGCGGACGGCGATGCGGGGGCGGGACCAGCCGTCGCGCATGGCGGTGAGGAGGTCCTGCTCTTCGAAGGCGCTGGGGGGGCGTTCGAGCAGCACGGCGAAGGCGCGGTGGAGGAAGGTGCCGGGGTCTTCGCAGTCGCTGCCGTAGGCGATGGTCTCGATTGCGTCGTCGAGGCGGACGGTGCCGGCGGCGGGGTCGTAGCCGAGGCGGCCGAGGAGGGGCTCGACGGCGTCGCGCCGCAGCTGAGAGGCGGGGAAGCGGATCGGCGTCTCGCGATCGCGCCAGAGGGTGTTGGCGTCCAGGAACCGTTCGGCGCCGAGGCGGATGGTCGGGATGGGCGTGCGGTCGGGGGACTGGGGCGGGGAGGTACCGGCGTCGGCGATGGAGATCCAGTCGAAGGATGCGGCGAGGGGGCGCGGATCGGAGGCCACGGGCGTGGCGTGGGCGAACGAGAAGGTCAGGGTGTTCATGCCTTCACGCCACAGCGCAGCAGGCGCGTTGACGGAGTACTCGCCCCAGCCGGGTACGAGCGTGAGTTGCGCGAGCGGATGGCCGTTGAGCGATACGCCCACCGTCTGCCGCGGCACCGGAAGGAGCCGCAGGCGGATCACGCGATCCCGCGGAGTCCCGCGAGGGATGTTCACGGAAGCCTCCTTCGCGATGGCCCAGCGGAAGGCATCGCGCCCGCTCCCTTCCGCGTCCGCCCACCCGTCGCCGAGCAGCACCGCGTCCTCGGCACGCATCTCCACGGTGAAGCCGGTGGTGCCGAGGGCGGCGGAGGCGGCGCGCAACTCGGCGGGCCCGCTGCGCTGCGCCAGGAAATGCGCCACCGACGGCGCGTAGTGCAGACGGAATTCTTCGAGCGGGCTGGCCAGCACGAGCGGATACCGGCACATCCATGCACGCACCGCGGGATCAGCGGCGTAGCCGGCGCTGACGAGCCACGCCGCCTTCGCGCGCATCACCGCCACCTCGGCCGCCACGGCTTCCGACGGTTGCCCGACGCGGATGCCGGCGGGGAGATCGCGCAGGTAGTAACGCAGCGAGACGTCCGACCACGGTTCCGCGGTCAGGATGATGTCCCCGGTCCGCACGTGCTGCCGGAGCGTCGCGGCGATGGCGCGCCAGTCCAGCTTCTGAAAGGCCTCGCGCCGCGCCACCGGCCACGTCTCCGTGGCCGTGGCGATGGCGATCAGTAGCGCCAGCGCCGGCGCGAACGGCACGCGGGCGGTGATAGCGGCCATCCCGGCAGCGACGAGAATCAGGAATCCCGGCAGCGCCGCAGCGACGTAGCGGATGGCAAACCAGTGCCCGAAGAAGCGCAGCGACACCAGCGGCAGCGCCAGCGGCAGGACCGTCATCACCACCACCATCGTCGCTGCATGCCGGTCGCGCCGCGCCAGGACCACAACGCCGATCGCCGCGAAGACGAGCATCGCCACGACCGTGCGCGTGCGTCCTTCCGCGCCGAGGGCCGAGACCGAGAACGCACGCGCCAGCCCCTCGAAGAACGCGGCATCGAGCCGCGGAAACGCCGCGATAGCCGACGATGCCGGTGCGCCGCGGTAGAGCGCCCCGAAGAGCACCAGCGTGACCCCCGCCATCGCCGCGATCGTCCACCAGCGCCGCCGCTCGCCGAACCACCCCGCGGCAAACGCCGCCACCGCTACGGCGGCCACGACCGGCGCTGCCACCGCCGAGGTGTACAGCATCGCCACAAGCGTTACCGCAACCGCTGCAATGCGCGACGGCCGCAACAGCAGCACCAAGGCGGCCGCGGTCAGCAACATCAGCAACGCGTACGGCCGCGCCTCCCTGCTGTAATAGACGTGCAGCGGCGACACCGCCAGCAGCACCGCGCACACCGCCGCGGCCACCGGACCCGCCGCCCGGCGCGCCGCCAGCCACACCAGCGGAATCGTCAGCAGGCCGAAGAGCGCCGCGGGAAACCGTCCCGCCGCCTCGCCGCCGCCCGCCACCCGCGCCACGGCCTGCGTTGCGTAATACAGCGGCCCGTGCTCCCGCTCCAGCCCCGTGATCCAGTGCCACCACGGCTGCGCCAGCGCCTTCGTGGTCAGGTCGGCGCCGAGGATCTCATCCAGCCAGTAACTCGGCTGGCCCAGCCCGTCGAAGCGCAGGAAGGCCGCGAACGCCAGCGCCGCCAGCAGCACAGCCAGCGCGGCGAGCCGGGCCCGGCGCGACGGCGTCACGGCGTCTTCGGCGCCACCACCCAGCGGGTCCACACCCGCGGGCTCTCGTTGCCGGTCTTGTCCACCGCTGCCACGCCGTAGCGGTAGGCGATCCCGAGATCCACGCCCGGATCGCTGAAGGTCGTCAACGTGATCGGCGCACCATTGAGCGGGATCGTCCCGACCTCCTTGATGTCCGAGCCGTGACCGACGCCTTCCGTCCGGAAGAGGCGGTAGCCGGCCAGATCGGGCGCATCGACGGCGTCCCAGATCAGGCGGACCAGCTTCGTCTCCACCAGCGCGTCGATCGTGGCCGGCGCCGGCGGCGGCACCAGATCCTTGTACATGGCGCGCACCGGAGCCGAGGGATCGCTCTGGATGTCCGGCGGCCCCGTTGCGGCGACGGCCGTCACGCGGTACTCGTGCTCACCGTAGGTCGGCACGTCCGTGTACGTCGTGCCGGTGACCAGTTGCGGATTCACCGGCGCACCGAGGTCGTCGCCGGTCTGGCCGGGCGCGATGCGGTAGATGTTGTAGCCGGTGATGATCGGCGCCTCTCCGCCAGTGACGCTCGTGGCGGGCGCCGTCCAGGTCAGGACCACGCCAGCCGGCGTCGGCTTGGCGGCAACGGACGCCGGCGGCACGCCCACCGGCAGCGGGATGATCGTGGCCAGATTCGAGAAGGGGCCGCGGGCCTCCTCCCCTTCCGTGACCACCGCGTACGTCACGCGCACGGGCCGGCCGTCGGTGGCGCGGAGGCGGGGCGTATCGGTATAGAAGAGGCGCGCCCCCGCGGTCGCGGCCGGCAAGTTGGCGCTTTCTATGCTCTCGACCTTCGTGCTGAGCCTGGCGAATTGCACCGCCGTCAGGGTCGGCACTTTGGAGAAGAGCGCAACCGGCTGTGGCTGCGTCACATCGACATCACCCGGCAGGATGGACTTGGGGTCGCGGCCCATGCCCGTGACCGGAAGCTCTTCCACGTACCGGAACACCTGGATGCGCCGGATGCTCGTCAGCGGACGGCCGGCCGTCGTCACCGAAGGGTAGCTCCACGACAGAATGACGTTCGAAGCCCGCTGTGTTACAACGAGATCGCTCGTCCCCTGGGGAATGATGGGGACCGGCGGACGCGGATCGCCGCGCTTGCCACATGCCACCAGGGCGATCGTCAACACGAGCAAGAGCCGTCTCATCGGCGCGAATTCTAAAGGACAACTGTATGTGCGGAATCATCGGATACGTCGGCACCCGTGATGTGGTGCCGGTTCTCATCGGCGGATTGAAGAAACTGGAGTACCGCGGCTACGACAGCGCCGGCATCGCCGTAGTCAATAGCGAGGGGGTAGAAGTCGTGCGCGCCGAGGGGAAACTCGCCAACCTGGAGAACAAGCTCCAGGAGCACGAGCTCCACGGCACGTTCGGCATGGGCCACACCCGCTGGGCCACGCACGGCAAGCCGAACGAGAACAACGCCCACCCGCACCGCGACTGCTCCGGCAACGTGGTGGTCATCCACAACGGCATCATTGAGAACTTCCTCCCGCTGAAGAAGGACCTGATCAGCAAGGGGCACGAGTTCAAGACCGAGACCGATACCGAGGTCGTGGCCCACCTGATCGAAGAGATCATGAAGGGCAGCATCGGCTTCGTGGAGGCGGTCCGCCGCTCGCTCAAGCAGTTGGAAGGGCACTACGCCCTGGTGATCATCAACGCCGCCGAGCCGGGCACGATCGTGGCCGCCAAGCAGGGGCCGCCCCTGGTGATCGGCCTCGGCGAAGGCGAGAACATCGTCGCCTCCGACGTCGCGCCGCTCCTCAGCTACACCCGCAACATCATTTATCTCGAAGACGGCGAGTACGCCGTGGTCGACAACCAGACGGTGGAGCTCTTCGGCAAGGACGACGTGAAGGTGGAGCGCAAGCCGACGCGCATCCTCTGGGACGCCGTGATGGCCGAGAAGGAAGGCTACCGGCACTACATGCTCAAGGAGATCCACGAGCAGCCGCGCGCCGTCCGCGACACCTTCACCGGCCGGATGTTCGAAGAGTCGGGCGAGATCTACTTCAACGACCTCCAGTTCACCCCCGAGGAGTGGGCGAAGTTCCAGCGCATCCACATCGTGGCCTGCGGCACGTCATGGCACGCGGGGCTGGTCGGCAAGTTCCTGCTCGAAACGGCCGCGCGCATCCCGGTGGAAGTGGATTACGGCTCCGAGTACCGCTACCGCGATCCGATCGTCGACGAGACCACGCTGGTGATCGGCGTGACGCAGTCCGGCGAGACGGCCGACACCATCGCCGGTATGCAGGAAGCGAAGGCCAAGGGCGCGAAGCTGATCACGATCTGCAACGTGATCGGTGCGGCGGCCACGCGTATGTCCGACGGCGTGATCTACACGAACGCCGGTCCGGAGATCGGCGTGGCCTCCACGAAGGCGTTCACCACGCAGCTCACGGCCTTTTACCTGCTCTCGCTCTACGTCCGCCAGCTCCGCGGCGACAACAAGGACGACATCCGCTACGCGATGCATGAGCTGAGCGTGATCCCCCACAAGATCGAGCACTTCCTCCGCACGCAGGAGAAGAAGATCGAGCAGCTGGCGAACAAGTATCACAAGGCCCAGGACTTCCTCTTCCTCGGCCGCGGCGTGCACTACCCGATCGCACTCGAAGGGGCGCTGAAGCTCAAGGAGATCTCCTATATCCACGCCGAGGGCTACCCCGCCGGCGAGATGAAGCACGGCCCGATCGCGCTGATCGACGAGAACATGCCCGTCGTGGCCATCGCCACTCACACGCCGGTGTACGACAAGGTCGCCTCGAACCTGCAGGAAGCGAAGGCGCGCGACGGCAAGCTGATCCTGATCTGCGACGA
>JAXDJK010000698.1:0-5658 GCA_034665665.1 Acidobacteriota bacterium | reverse complement strand
TGTGGACGGCCTCGGTCTCGATCCAGACGAACGGCGCGATGCGGACGGCGACGATGGCGCGCTCCCCCGGTCGTAACGACCGAGGGAGCTGGATCACGCGGGTGTGCTCGGAGGGTGGCATCAGGCGGGACAGCGCGTCCGGCAGCTCGTGAAAGGCGAACAGCCTTTCCGGTGTCGTACGGATGACGCTTTCCGCTAGGAATCGCACGGGTGGTGATTACGGCCGGCGGCGTCCGCCTGAGGGTGGCCGGCCGGAACTGCTGCCGCCTTTGGAAGGACCGCTGCTTTGCGGCCGGCTGGCCCCGCGCGGAGGCAGGGAGCCTTGGGCCGGACGCCGTGACGGTGCGGCCGAAGGTGCCGCGGAACGCCGTCCCGACGCCGGTGCAGCGCTGCGTCCAGCAGGTGCTGCTCCTCCGGCGGCGGCTGCCTTCCGGTCGGCCTTGGCCTTGGAGCGGGCGCGGTCGTCTGCTTTCCGCGCGCGAATGGCCGCGATGCGCTCCTGGATCGGGATCTCCAGCCGTCCCGTCGGTCGCTGCTTGTAATCAAAGTCGGGCAGCGTCACGCGGGGGAGCCGCTTGCCGATGGCCTTCTCGATGGCGTGCAGGTCGCCTTCTTCCTCCGGCGCCACGAACGTCACCGCGTCGCCCGTCATCTCCGCGCGGGCCGTGCGGCCGACGCGGTGGATGTAGTCCGCCGGCATCTCCGGCACGTCGAAATTGACCACGTGCGAGAGCGCCTCGACGTCGATCCCGCGCGCCGCAATGTCGGTGGCCACGAGGATGCGGAACTTGCCGGCCTTGAACCCGGCCAGCGCCTCGGTGCGCTGGGCCTGGCTGCGGTTGCCGTGGATGCGGGCCACCTTCACCTTCTCCCGCTCCAGTTGCTCGAAGACGCGGTTGGCGCGGTGCTTGGTGCGGGTGAAGACGATCGCGTTCTGGATCTCGCCGCGCTCGAGCAGCGCCGCAAGCAGCGTGATCTTCAGCTCCTGTGCGACGGGGAAGACGGATTGGGTGATGCCGGTGGCCGGCGCCGACTTGCGCTCGATGGAGATGGTGGTGGGGCTCTTGAGCATCTCGCGCGAGAGCTCGACGATCGCTGGGGGCATCGTTGCGGAGAAGAACAGCGTCTGCCGCTTGCTCGGCAGGTGCTTGAGCACGCGGCGGATATCGGGGAGGAAGCCCATGTCCAGCATGCGGTCCGCTTCATCGAGGACGAGGATCTCGAGGCCTTCCAGCTTGGCGTAGCCGCGCTGGAAATGGTCGAGCAGGCGTCCCGGTGTGGCCACCAGCACGTCCACACCGCTGCGGAAGGCGTGCTCCTGTGGGCCCATGCCGACTCCGCCGTAAACGGCCGCGCCGGAGAGCGGCGTGTGCACGGCCAGGTCGCGCAGATGCTCATCGATCTGCGCCGCCAGCTCGCGGGTGGGGGTGAGGATCAGGGCGCGGGTCGTGCCGCGCTTTTTGCCGATCAGGCGATGCAGGATCGGCAGCAGAAACGCCGCGCTCTTCCCGCTGCCCGTCATCGCGCACGCCAGCAGGTCCTTGCCCTCGAGGGCCGGGGGGATGGCGTCGTTCTGGATTGGAGTAGGCCGTTGAAAGCCGAGCTCTTTGACTCCCTTGAGAAGGTCCGGGTGGAGTCCGAATGAGGAAAATGGCATGTAGTTCAATTCTCTTTCTATGGTGGCGTCGCGAGCCCGGATGCGGGCGCAACACGCCGTCGGTGTGATCCGGCGGATTGTAATTGTCGGGAGCGTGCCTGCCGGAAGGCCGCCGCTCGCCTGCCGCGAAATTGGCCGCGGCGAAGAAGGGATCGTCTCACAGATCGTGTGGAAAGCCGAATTTTGCGCAAATAAGTGACGTTCGATGCGCCGGGTCCGTCTTACTGGAAACAACGAAAGTACCCGAGGAGCGCCGGATGTCGCATTGGAGCATCGTGTCTGGATTGGTGCTGTCGATTGGCGTGGCGTGCGCGGGTCTCGCACAACAACCGCCCACTATGACCATCGGCACCTCGTCCATCGTCGTCAGCGGCATCACCCCGAAGGCATCGGTGTTCGCCTTCGGCATCGCCCGTGAGAAGAGCGGCTACTTCGTCGATGTGGTTCCGCGTCAGATCACCCTGCGCGATGACGACGGCGACGGCAGCGTGGAGTGGGCCATCGGCGGCGCCATCGACTTCCGTTCCATCTGGATGGCGGTGGACCTCTCCAACGGCCAGTACGTGTCCGCTGCGCCGGAGGCGTACGGTGCCACGCGCGTTCCGCTGTCCGATCAACACCTCCGCGGAGCAGGCGCCGATGTCACGCAACTGGCCTTCCCCGGTACCTTCGTGGAGTTCCTGGTCGTTCGTCCCGGCACGGGCGCGTGGCGTTCCGTCGTTGGTATTCATGGACCGCAGGACGAGGGCAACGACGCGGACAACATCACGGTCTCCACGTTGCGGCTCGAGCCACAGGGCGACAACCACGAGCCGGGACCGCGGCAATTGAAGAAGGACGACGTCGTGTTCTTTGTCAACTCGTCGCGTGCCGAGTACGGCATCGTGCGCATCGGGGAGAAGCAGTGATGCGCGGGGCGTTCCGTCTTGCGCTCGCGCTCTTCGTCGCTTCCGCCGCCATGGGTCAGCAGGCTCCCGCGCTGGAGAAGGGCTTCTCCCCGGACAAGCTGTACGCTTTCGGCAACATTGACGCGATCAACACCTTCAATGGCAACCTGACCCTCTCGCTGCCGGTCGGACCGTCGTATGCGTCGGATGCAGGGCTGTCGTATGGGCTGTCGCTGACCTACAACAGCAAGGTCTGGGATTACGAGACCTACGGCGGCCTGACGCGCGCGCTGCCGAACCGCCGTTCCGATGCAGGCCTGGGTTGGCTGCTGTCGCTCGGCCGGATGATCCCGCCGAATACCCCAACCAGCGTCAGCGACTGGAGCTACGAGAGTCCGGACGGGCGCGATCACACGTTCGTGTATCCCACTCCTCCCACGGCCGTCACGGCGCCGGTGACGAAGGTCGGATACAGCAACGACGGCTCGTATCTGCGCCTGCTGCAGAAGAGCGACGGCACGCTGGACGTGGAGTTCCCGGACGGGATGATCCAGACCTTCCGCACCAGCGACGGCAACGTGACCCGCATCAAAGACCGCCTCGGCAACTTCGTGTTGATCACCTACATGCCGTCGGTGGCCGGGACGCCGTGCCCGGCAACCGATTCGTTCGCCTGGCAGATCACCAACAGCAACTCGTCGCGCAGCAACTACGTCTGCTTCCAGTCGTCCGTGTATCCGGATTCGACCTACGCCGGTCAGGTGGAGCGGGTCATCCTGGCCGCGCCGCCCAGCGGTGCCACCGCCCGCACGGCTTCTTACGTGTTCGGCTACACCAACACCACGATCTCGCGCGGCTGCCATTCGTACGTCACCACGGATTCGATCACCGTGACGGTCCCGCTGCTCACATCGATCACCCAGCCGGACGGCTCGACCTTCAACTACACGTACAACACCGGCGGCGCTGGCGTGGCGTGTACGACCGGCACGATGGCCTCCGTCACCCTGCCGACCAAAGCCACCATCGCCTACGGCTACCGCTACTTCACCATGCCGGCCGGCCAGTGCGGGACCACCAACAGCAATCCCAACACGAACATCACCGGCGTGGGCACGAAGACCATCTCCGGTCCGCGCCTGCCCACGGCCACGTGGACGTACGCGTCCACGCTCAGCGCCGGGCCCGGGTTCGTCTCCTGCCAGACTTCGGCCGGCGCCACCTACAACGCCACAGCGCCCGCGGAGGAGATGACCGTGGCTGTCACCGATCCGGTCGGCAACGTCACCGAGAACTTCTACTCCGTCTGGCCCGGCGGCGACAGCCCGATCTCGCCGAACAGCTTCGTGTCGTGGGAGTACGGTCTGCCGCTCAGCCACTTCTCGCCGTCCGCGATCACTGCCTCGGGCCTGCCGGTCTACCGCAGCACGCGCGCGTTCACGCCCGCCGGCTACGCGGCGAATCCGAAGCAGCCGCTCCGGACCCAGTACACCACCCAAGTCCAGGACTACGCATTTCCCTGCGGCGACATCACCACCGGCTGCGGCCCGGTCAGTCCGCGGGTCCAGAACGAGCAGACCATCTACCACGACGACGCCAACCGCCGCGCCGACGTCGAGCGCACGGATTGGGACGGCGTCGGCCACTACCGCCGCACCGTCACGGGCGGCACGTTCGCGGGCGGCAACCGCGAAACCTTCGTGGCGTATAACATGCGCGAAGCCGAGGTGAACCCGACCAGCGGGTTCCAGACCGGGACGAACGTCAGCACCTTCGTGCCGCCCCCCAGCTCCACCCCCTGGATCGTCGATCGCGCCAGCAGCGTGAAAGTCACCGAAGCCGGCGTCACCGCCACCACTCAATCGTGCTTCGATGGCACCACCGGGCAACTCCGTGCCACGCGCGTCCTCAAAGGCTCCGTCCGTGATCCTGCCGACGCGGTAGTGGTCTTCACCCCCGACATCTGGGGCAACATCGTCAGCGAGACCTGGTTTGGCGGCGACGTGAAGAACAACGCCTCCACCTCCTCGCCGCTCTGCACCGTGGCCATCAGCGCGCTGCCGGCGTACGACTACAAGATCAACCACACCTACTCGTCCGGCGTGCGCAACACCTCGCAATACGCCGGGGCCACGTTCTTCCACTTGAACCGCACCATCGATCCGGCTACCGGCTTTACCCTCACCTCCACGGACAGCGCCGGCGAGATCACGCAGTATCTCTACGACGCCGCGTTCCGTCTCAGCACCTTATCGCCGCCGGACGTCACGCCGACCACGTACACCTATCGCCTCGCTTCGGGGAGCTCCGCGTCGACCTTCGTGCCCGCGCAGGTGCAGGCCGGCACCGGCTCCACCACCAGCGGCATCCAGACGCAGTACCAGTACGATGCCCTCGGACGGCTCTGGCGCCAGAAGTCGCTCATGCCCGACGGCACCTGGAGCCTGGCCGAGACCCTGCGCGATGCGGCTGGCAACACCGCCTCCGCCTCGGCCACCGAGCGCCTGGTGGTAGCCACCACGGAGTACGACTTCACTCCCGTGAAGAAGACCACCTTCAGCGGCTACGACCCGTTCGGCCGTCCCGCCACCGTGCTCACGCCCGACGGGAAGGACACCACCTTCACCTACGCCGGCGCCAGCTCCACCACGCGCCGCGTTCGTATCAACGGCAGCACCGGCGAGACGCAGGTGGCCACCACCGAGAACTACGACCGCCAGGGACGCCTGATCAGCGTCAGCGAAGCCGCTGGCTCGGCCGGAGCGATCACCACCTCGTACGGCTACGACGTCGGCGGCCGACTCATCTCGGTGGCCATGCCCGGCGGTGCGGCCGGGACGCAGACCCGTGCCTTCACCTACGACCGCCGCGGCTTCCTCACCAGCGAGCAGCATCCCGAGCTCGGCGCCACGGGCTATGGGAGCACCACGTATCTGCAGTACGACGCGCGCGGCCACGCCCGCCGTCAGTACACCGGCACGGCCCTCGGCACGTTCGACGTGACCTCGACCTTCGATGGCGCCGAACGCGTCACCCAGCTGGCCCTCACGTCGAACGGGCAGCTCCTCAAACAGTTCGCCTACGACGATCCGAGCGGCGCCAGCTACGGCCAGT
>JAXDJK010000697.1:0-4246 GCA_034665665.1 Acidobacteriota bacterium | reverse complement strand
AGCTTCGGCATGGACGGATCGTATACCGACACCAGTTCCTCGTAGTTCCTCGGTCAAGCCGCAGCACTCCCGAGGAACTCCGAGGAACTCCGAGGAACCCGAGGAACTAACAGCGTCAGCGCACGGCCCGCCGCTTCGTCGGCAGGCCGCCGAGGTCGGACCAGACCTCCAGCGAATGGTCGGTGAGGATGAAGAGGTGCGCACCGTCGAGCGCGGCGGACCGGACCGTGGACGGCACCTCGCCGCCGCCGGCGGACGTCCAGTTCGGCAGCGCGAACAGCTCCGGATTCGCCGCGCGGCCCGTCACCACGCCGCAGTTGCCGTCGATGCGCACGCGTTGGGCGTCGTTCGTCGCCGCGGCCGTCAGGTGGTCGCCGGCGGGCGTGAGCGTGGCCTCGGCGAACGAGTAGAGCTTGTCGGCCAGCACGTACACCGTGCCGGCGGAGTAGGCTACCGAGACCGCCGTGGCGGCGCTCGCCGCGCCGATGATCGGCGACGGATGCAGCGGATCGGCGGTGTTGTAGACGCGCACCTCGTTCGGGAGCCGGAACAGCGCATAAGTACGGACGCCGGAGGTCACGGCATCGATCACCCCGCCCGGCAGCGTGGCCGTGAGGCCCAGCGCGGTCGGCTCGAAGACCAGCGTCTTCTTCTCGCAGCCGCCGGAGAGACAGCCGCGCGAGATCGCCACCCAGGCGGTGTTGCCGGCAGCCACGATACCAAGCATCTGCGCGTCGGAGCCCTCGTTGATCTGCACCTGGCGCAGCAGCGCACCATCGCGCGACCACCCCATGACCGTACCGTTTGCGGAGAGCGTGACCAGCGTATTGAAGGTCATGGCCGCATCCACGAGTCCGGTGGGCCGGATGCGCGTGATGAAGCGTGGCCCGGCGCCGAATTGAGTGTTGTAGATGTCGATGCCGTCGCGGCTGAAGAGGTAGACCCGTCCGGCCGCGGCGATGACCTTCGTGTGGAAGCGATTCGGATTGCCGGTGTCGAAGCGCTGCGGCAGCCCGGAGGTGGATTCGTAGGCGATGCTGACGATCCCGCTCGATGTCGCCACCGCGGCCACGCTGCCGGCGGTATGCAGCGCCGCGCCGTCCGCGATCGAGAACGAGCGCACGCGCTGACCGGTGGCCAGGTCCCAGACGTACAGCGCATCCGGCGCGAGCGCCAGCAGGCGGCTGCCTTCGATGCGCAGCGCCGGGCTGATCGTGACCAGCGAATCGGCGAGAAACGACACCGCGCCGGTGGCCAGATCGACGATGTTGATCCCGCGGAACGTCGTCACCGCGGCCCGGCTCACACCCAGCGCCAGCGTGCCGTTGGCAGCTCCGGGGATCGTCACGGTGCGTGTTGGCGCGGCACTGAGATCGCCCCCGGCGTAGTAGCGCAACTCCGTGTTGCCGCTCTCCGACAGCACCTCCGCGACCGCCAGGGCGTTGCCGTTGCGCGCAAGTCGCGAGCCGTGGCCGGGCATGCGCGTTCTCGTGGCAGATCCGGCCGCGAAGTTCATCCGCCACAGCGTCTCGTCCTCGAGCAAGGCGTAGCCGAGGGCGGCGTGCATCAGCACCGCGTTGCGCACCGGCAGGTCAAAGTCCGCGCTGGCGATCTGGGTGGGCGTCGCCGGCGCGAGGTCCCACTGGAACACGGACGTGCCATTCGCCGTCAGGAGCAAACCGTTGTTGCCGTCCAGGAGTGTGTGCTTCGCTTCCGCGGCCCAGGAGCGGCGGGCGTTGAACGAGCCGTCGCCGGCCACTTCGTACTCCACGATCCCGACGACCGGCAGAGCGCGAGTCCCGTAGACACGGTTCATCACCAGCGTGGTGGTGCTGGCTCCGGCCGTGGTGTGCAGCGGGTAAGGGGCGGCGAAGCGGGTCAAGTCGTAGGTGACGAGGCCGATGTCGCCCGCCGCCACGTACGCCCGACCGCCGGCCACCTGGATGGCCGAGATGCGATTCACATTGCCGCCGCTGGCCGGCAGCAGCTCTTCGAAGAGGCCCACCGGCTTCGCAGCCAGCGCAAAGTCGACGACGCGCAAGGCCCGGTCGCGGCCGGCCACGAGGTGTGTTTCCCCCGCGAGCGTGGCGAACGAGGCCGCGCCGTAGGGCAGCGTGGTCTCCTTGACCGTGCCGGTGAACACCTGCGTGCTCTGGCCATCCGAAACATAAACCCGGTTGGCCGTGGCATTCACCGCGTTCGCGCCCGGCAGCGATTCCAGCTCGCCCGTGTGCTGCGGCAGCGAAGGGGTGCTGATGGTGAAGATCTCGACAGTGCTGTCGCCATCGGCGGCATAAAGCTTGGCTCCGGCCAGCGCCAGCGAGGTCACGTTGACGGCGGTGGTCGGCAGCGTCACGCTGGTACGCACGGGCGTGGCGGAATCGAGCAGGTCAAAGTGCGCCAAACCGGTGGACGTGGCGGCGAACAGATAGGACCCGGCCAGCTGGAGGTCGTTCACGTTCCCGCCCGTCTCCACGGTGCCCATCCGGATGATCGACGAACCGTTCTTGAACAGCACCACCAGCTTGGTCCCGCTGCCCACGTACACCCAGCCGCGGCCGGCCGGTCGCACCACGCGGGTGATCCCCGGCAGGGCGATGGAATCGACCAGCGCCGGCGGATCGACGGTGCGATCGCGCAACTCCACGCCATACGACGTGGCCAGCCAGAGGTCGTTCCCCTCGACCGCCACGTCGAGCACCGAGGAGCGGAAAGGAGTGGATGTGTGGGGCGCCCAGGAGCACTGGGGGAACGCCGGGAGGGAGACCAGGGAGAGGAGGAACAGGACCGCGGCACGCCGGAGCATAGGGTTATTGTAGCTGGCGGTGAGAGCGTCAAAGGCTTGAAGGCAGAACGCAGAGCGCAGAACGTTGAATGAAGAAAGGGGAACGGCTCCGCTCCGCCGGGTTTGTTTTTTCTCAATTCATCGTTCTGCGCTCTGCGTTCTGCGTTCAAGCTTTTCGTGACTGCAGCAGCGCCAGCGCCTTCTCGACATACGAAGGATGCGGCACGCCCGCGAGCTCCGAAGGCAAAATAAACCGATACTCCCGCCCGCGCGGCCGCACCGCCACCGCCTTCCAGACCTCAAACGTGATCTTCCGCGTCGTCACCGTGTGCCGCACCGTGCCGAGGAGCGTTGTGCGCTCGACCGCCAGCGGCGTGCCGGGCAGGAGCGACGTATCGCCGTGCGGCAGGTGGTACATCGCGTTCATCAGCGCGCCGGACTCCAGTCGAAACAGTACCCGGCCCTGGCGGTCCGTGACGATGTAGAGCGGGATGCGCAGCTCGCGCGTGACCGCCTTCGCCTTCGGGTGCGGCAACTCGTCGACGCGGCCGGTGGCGCGGGCCAGGCAGTGCTCGCGCACGGGGCAGAGCAGACAGGCCGGCTTGCGGGGCGTGCAGATCATCGCCCCCAGCTCCATCAGCCCTTGATTCAGCATCCGCGGCGAGCGGGCGGCGTCGACCAGCGCCTCGGCGTGCACCCACGCCTCGCGTTGCAGCGCGGGCGTGCCGAGCGCCGGTTCCAGCGCGAAGAGCCGCGCCACGATCCGGGCCACGTTGCCGTCCACGATCGGCGCGTGTGTATCGAAGGCCACCGAAGCGATCGCTCCCGCCGTGTAGCGCCCGATTCCGGAGATCGTCAGCAACTCGGCCACGGATTGCGGGATCGTTCCGCCGAAGCGCTCCACCACATCCACCGCCCCTGCCCGGAGCATGCGCGCCCGCCGGTAGTAGCCGAGGCCCGACCAGGCGGCCACCACATCGTGCTCCGAGGCCGCGGCCAGCGCCTCCAGGGTAGGAAAACGCTCCAGGAAGCGCGCAAAATAGGTCAGCACCACCTCCATCCGCGTCTGCTGGAGCATAATTTCCGAGACCCAGACGTGGTACGGGTCATACGTCGCGCGCCAGGGAAGAGGACGTTGATGGCGGGCGAACCAGGATTCGATCCGGCGCGCGAGAGGCCCAGGGTGTGGAGCTTGCAACCGGGCGATCTTGTATGCTTCGGGTCGTTTCAGCAAGGGGAAGCGATGAGTGATCAGGTTCAGGCGAGCGAGACTGAACAGGGCAAGTACGTTTACTGCATCATCAAAACCGAGGCGCAGAAAGACTTCGGTCCGGTGGGCATTGGGGGGCGCGGCGACCGCGTCTACTCGGTCCAGTACCGTGAATTCGCGGCGGTGGTCTCCAACTGCCCGCTGATCGTCTTCGATCCGACGCGCGAGAACGCCCTCGCGCACGAGCACGT
>JAXDJK010000696.1:0-2990 GCA_034665665.1 Acidobacteriota bacterium | reverse complement strand
TGCTCACGATGCTGATCATGTTCCTCGCCGGCCTGGCAGCCGCGTTACTCGGCCCCGTCGGCACGGCGATTATGGTCGTCGGATACATCGCCATGATCGTGGTTTCGATCATGCTGACGATCCAGCGCAGCCACGACTTCAACATGAGCGGATGGATCTCGCTCCTCGCGCTCGTGCCGCTGGTGAACTTGATGTTCTGGTTCATCCCCGGCACCGACGGCACGAACCGCTTCGGCGCCAAGACGCCGCCGAACTCGGGCCTCGTGCTGGTCGGCCTGTGGATCGTGCCGCTCCTGTTCATCGGCGGCATCATCGCCGCCATCTCGATCCCGGCCTACCAGGACTACGTCAAGCGCGCCCAGACTCAACAGCCGCGCTAGCGCTTTTGCCAATCCTGCAGCGTGCGGCGGGCCTGGTTGAGTGCCGGGTCCATCTCGCGCTCGTGGTTGTCGCGCTTGGCGGTGAGCTCGATCACGTAGCCGTTCGGGTCGCGGAAGTAGATCGAGTCGATGAAGCCGTGGTCGGAGATGCCGCGCGTATGGATGCCCGCGCGCTTGCCCTTCTCCAGCATCGCGCGAAGGTCGTCGGGCTTCACCTCCAGCGCGATGTGCAGGTCGTAATCGTGCTGCTCCTTGAACTCGAACGGCATGTCGGGCGCCTCGAAGAACGCGAGGCACGACCCGTCGTCCATGCGGTAGAAGGTGTGCAGCGTGTCGGTGCGCCGGCCGCTCTTCGATTCCTTGATCCACAGCGACTGGACCAGCGGCAGACCCAGGAAGTCCTCGTAGAATTTTCGGGTCTGCTCCGAGTCGCGGCAGCGGTACGCGTTGTGATGCAGGCCTTTGATCACAGCGTCGCGAACGGCTGGTCCTTGACGGCGTCGCGGAAACCGTAGAACACCTCGTTCACCTTGTTCCAGCTTCTCAGCCGCTTCATGTTGTCGAGCCAGCGCTTGACGTTCGGGTAGGCGGCGAAGTCCATGCGGATGATCTCGCCGACCGACACGAACCCGGACCCAAGGTAATCGGCGATCGTGATCTTGTCGCCGCACAGATAGTTGGCGCGCGGGCCGAGCCAGTGCTCATCGAGGAGCTTGAGCCAGTTCTGCGCGCGCTCCTTCGACCACTCCAGGCAGGCCTGCTGCCCCGCTTCGGTGGGACGCTTGTGGATTTGGGGGAAGATCTGCGGATAGATGAAGCCGTAGCCGTACTCGCGGTAGAACTGGGTGTTGAGCCAGTCCATCATCTCGTTCACCTTGGCCCGCTGCTTCAAATCCTTCGGATAGCTGGGCGAGCTCACCTTGTCGGCGAGGTACTTGAGGATCGCCGAGGATTCGGTGAGGCGGAAACCCTCGTCCTCCAGCACCGGCACCTGCCGGTTGGGATTCACGGTGGTAAACGGCGGCTTATAGTGGTCCCCCTTCATGAGGTCCACGGTCACCTCGTCGACGGACATGTTGTGCTCTGCAATGAAAAGGCGCACCGGACGGCTGGTCATCGACACGGGATGCATGTAGAGCTTCATGACGTCCTCCTTTTTCGCTGACTATACCCCTGCGAGGGCCCATGGCCCATGCCTTGCCTTAGGGTACCGGAGATGAGCACCATCCGCAGCGACATCCCGGCCCGCCTCGACCGCCTTCCCTGGTCGGCGTGGCACTGGCGGGTGGTGATCGCGCTCGGTGTGAGCTGGCTCCTCGACGGTCTCGAGGTGACGGTGGTCGGCTCGCTTGGCCCGGCGTTGCAGCGCGACGACACGCTGGGCATCACGGCGAGCGAGATCGGCTGGGCGGCCTCGGCCTACATCGCGGGCGCGGTCCTCGGCGCGCTCTTCTTCGGGCGCCTCGCCGACCGCCTCGGCCGCAAGCGCATCTTCCTGGTCACCCTTGCCGTATATCTCATCGCCACGGTCGCCACGGCGTTTTCCTGGGACATCCTTTCCTTCGCCTTCTGCCGCTTCGTGACCGGCTTCGGCATCGGCGGCGAATACGCGGCCATCAATTCGGCCATCGACGAGCTCATCCCGGCGCGCGTGCGCGGCAGGGTGGACCTCGCGATCAACGGCACCTTCTGGATCGGGGCCGCCCTCGGCGCGGGCCTGAGCATCGTGCTGCTGGATCCGGACTGGATCGGCGCGCACTGGGGATGGCGGATCGCTTTCGGCCTGGGCGGGATCCTCGGCGTCGCCATCCTGCTGGTGCGGCGCCACGTCCCGGAGAGCCCGCGCTGGCTGCTCACGCACGGCCGGGTCGAAGAGGCGGAAGCCGTCGTGCGCGAGATCGAGCGGCAGGTCGGGGTTTCGGATACCGGCCACAAGACGCTGGACATGCGAGCGCTGCGTACCATTTCGTGGCGTGAAGTGATGCGAGTGCTCCTCGTGCGCCACCGCCCACGCGCGGTGCTCGGGCTGACGCTCATGGCCTCGCAGGCGTTCTTCTACAACGCGATCTTCTTCACTTACGCGCTCATGCTTACCCGCTTCTACGGCATTGCCGACGAGCGCGTCGGTTACTACATCTTCCCTTTCGCCCTCGGCAATTTCCTCGGCCCGCTCGTCCTGGGCCGGCTGTTCGATGTCGTCGGGCGCAGAAAGATGATCGCCCTCACGTATTCCATTTCAGGGATTCTCTTGATTGCGACGGCATACGCCTTCTACCGCGGCTGGCTCTCCGCCACCACCCAGACCCTGTGCTGGTCGGTCATCTTCTTCGTCGCCTCGGCCGCCGCGAGCTCGGCCTACCTCACGGTAAGCGAGGTGTTCCCGCTCGAGATGCGCGCCATCTCGATCTCGGTCTTCTACGCCGCTGGCACGGCGCTTGGCGGCTTCGCCGGCCCGCCGCTCTACGGCGCGATCATCGAGGCCGGAAGCCGCGACGCGCTGTTCGCCGCCTATGCGTTCGCCGGGGTGCTGATGTGCGCCGCGGCCGGCATCGCCGCCTGGATCGGCGTCGACGCCGAGCGCAAGCCGCTGGAGGAAGTCTGCGCGCCGCT
>JAXDJK010000695.1:0-2685 GCA_034665665.1 Acidobacteriota bacterium | reverse complement strand
GGTCCACCGCCCCGCACTCCAAACGCTTCGCGTAGTCCGGCACGCTTTGGGCGCAAAACAGGACACCCATCATCCACGTGCCCCCGCAAAAAAAAGTGGGGCGCGGTCGGAAGAACCGCGCCCCGGAAGAGCAGTGTGGTCCCGGGGCCCTCTCCCCTGGACCGCAAGCGCACAGGAGGGGTGCGCCCGGCCGTGACCCGAAAGTCGCGGCCTGTCTGTTAGTCGCTCAGGTTTCGAATCACCGTCGGAATATCGAGATCACTGCCGAAATCATTCGACGCCATCGGTCCGAAACCTCCGGAACCGTCGGGGCGGCTGAATCCTCTGCGAAAAAAGGGTGGATCGTAGATCTCCCCCTCGGCGCCGATCTGCGGCGCGGCCGGCTCTTCGTGCTGCGCGGCGATGTCCTTCGGCGCGAACGGGCGGAAGGGCGCGGCCTGCGACTGCGACGCGCTCGGAGCAGCAGCCTGCGCGGCCGCCGCGGCATGCGCGCGCGCGGACATGCCGTGGGACGGGCTGTGCGACTGACTGTGCGACGAGAGAGCCTCGCCCCTCGAGTTCAGCAGCCCCTTGGTGGCCGCATCGAACCCGGTGGCGATGACCGTGACCTTGATCTCGTCCTTCATCTTCGGATCGATGACCGTACCGAAGATGATGTTGGCCTCTTCGTCCGCCGCTTCCTGGATGATCGACGCTGCCTCGTGCACTTCGAACAGCGTCATGTCGATGCCGCCCGTGACGTTGATCAGCACGCCCTTGGCGCCTTCGATCGACGCCTCTTCCAGCAGCGGCGACGAGATGGCCCGCTGCGCCGCCTCCACCGCCCGATGCTCGCCCGACGACACACCCGTGCCCATGAGCGCCATGCCCATGCCGTGCATGATGGTCTTGACGTCGGCGAAGTCGAGATTGATCTCGCCCGGTACCGTGATCAGGTCCGAGATGCCCTGGACGGCCTGCCGCAGGATGTCGTCCGCGATCTTGAACGCGTCGGAGAGCGAGGTACCGCGCTCGACGAAGTTCAGCAGCCGTTCATTCGGAATGGTGATGAGCGTGTCCACCGTGTCGCGTAGCGCGCGGATGCCGTGCTCGGCCTGCACGCGGCGGCGCTTGCCCTCGAAGCCGAACGGCTTCGTGACCACGGCCACCGTCAGCGCGCCCAGCTCGGCCGCGAGCGAGGCGATGATCGGCGCCGCTCCGGTGCCGGTGCCGCCGCCCATGCCGGTGGTGATGAAGATCATGTCGGCGCCGCTGAGCGCCTCCAGGATGCGGTCCGTATCTTCGAGCGCGGCCTGCTTGCCGATCTCGGGATTTGCGCCGGCGCCGAGGCCCTTGGTGAGCTTCCCGCCGATCTGCAGTTTCACGGGCGCCAGCGCGTTGCGCATGGCCTGGATGTCGGTGTTCGCAACGAGGAACTCGACACCCTTGATACCCGCCTGGATCATCCGGTTGACGGCGTTCCCGCCACCCCCGCCCACGCCCACGACCTTGATCTTCGCGCCGAGCTGCACTTCTTCGTGCAGCATCACCGACAGCGTGCCATCGCCAGGCCGTTCGTCAAATGTGATCATTTACCGTCTCCCGGAATAGTAAAGAAATGCGTACGTAATTCAAGTAGAAAATGTGTTACGACCACGCGAACCAGCTCTTGAACGAGTCCGCGACCTTCCCCAGACCCTTCCGCGGACGCTTGCCGCGGACTTTGGTCTGGTTACGAAGTCCCCATAACAGCAGCCCGGTGGCAGCAGCCCACTCCGGACCGTTCACCGTGTCGGCCAGGCCGCCCAGCGCCCGCGGCACCCCGCGCCGCGCCTGCTGATCGAACACCTGCTCGACCATCTCCACCATGCCGTCCATCTCCGCGCCGCCGCCGACCAGGACAACACCGGAGCGGATCTCTTTCTCCAGCCCGACCTTCTCCAGATCGCGGTACACCAGCTTCGCGATCTCGGCCGCCCGCGGCTCGATGATGCCGGTCAGCTCGTGCTTCGAGAGGATCTTCGGCGCACGGCCGCCCACGGTCGGCACTTCGATCGGATCGTCTTCCGTGACCAGCGACGCCAGCGCGCAGCCGTAACGCTTCTTGATCCGCTCCGCGTCTTCCATTGGCGTGCGCAACACCACCGAGATGTCACTGGTGAAATGTCCGGCGCCGACCGGCAACACGTTGGTGTGCACGACGTTGCCTTCCAGGAAGACGGCGTAGTCGGTCGTGCCGCCGCCGATGTCCATCAGCAGCACGCCCATCACGCGCTCGTCCTGGGTGAGCACGGCCTCGGCGGCGGCGAGCTGTTCGAGCACGAGCTCCTGCACGGCGATGCCGGCCTTGTTCACGCAGGTGAGCACGTTCTGGTTGTGCGTGCGCGCGCCGGTGACGATGTGCACGTTCGCCTCGAGCCGTCCGGCGTTCATGCCCAGCGGGTCGTGAATGCCGTCCTGCCCGTCCACCACGAACTCGCGCGGGATGACGTGCAGCAGCTCCAGTTCCGCCGGGACGTTGATCGATTTCGACGCCTCGATGACCCGGTCGATGTCCTCCCGCGAGATCTCCTTGTGCTTGCCGCCGACCGAGACCACGCCGCGCGAGTTGACGGAGCGGATGTGATCGCCGGCCACGCCGACATACACCGACTCGATCTGCAGCCCCGCCATCACTTCGGCCTCATCCACCGCTTTCTTCACGGC
>JAXDJK010000694.1:0-7323 GCA_034665665.1 Acidobacteriota bacterium | reverse complement strand
ACCGCCGACGCGCCGTCAAAAGACAGCCTGGTCCGGTCCGAGCCCGCGCGCCAGTCGTTGTACAATCTCGCTCCCCAATCGGGCGGGCGTAGCTCAGTTGGTAGAGTAGGAGCTTCCCAAGCTCTTGGTCGCGGGTTCGAATCCCGTCGCCCGCTCCACATTCCTGATTCGATGCGGTCCAATCGTGCAGGGCAACGGCGCGTCTTGATTGGCGAGCTACACTTGCGGTGATGTCCGATGAGACCTACTCGCTTGTCGCTATTCTTTCCTCGCTGGCCCTGATGGCGGTTCTCTGGCTGAGGTTCCGGCAAGGGCGCATCCTGCGCCGGCTGATGCGCTCCCTGACCGACGAACAGATCCAAGCGGCTGGGCTCGACGACCAACAGATCCGCGAGCGATTCGGGCCATATGAGGCGAAACCGTGAGCGGTCCGAGGGCAAAGCCGTAAACGACCGAGATGCTCGGGTCCTGAATCACGTCGCGGACGACGTTGCACAGTGTCGTTGTAGTGGTCCGGGCGGCGTCGGCCTTCACAGAATCCTTCTCGCCACCGGCGTCCATTGCCGCCCGGAGCGGGGTGCCACCTTACCGTCGGACTGTCGTTGCGTAACGTTGCGGCTGTCAGAGGTTCGTGGAAGGCGGGCATTGATGTAGACGCTACTGGAGGGCTGACACAGGGTCGCCGTCTAGCTAGCGCTCGCATCAGACGATAGGCTCCGGCAACACCGTTGCCGTCTTATCATCGAACGCCTCTTCGATGAGGTACTGCTCCCTCCCCACGTCCATCGCCCGCCAGGGACACGGCGTCCGATTGGCTGGCGTCTCTTCAGGAGTAGAATCACGTTACTTCCGAAAAGCTCCTACTCCATTCTCTTCGACAGGAGGTGACTGTGCCGACAGACACCATGCCGTTCGTAGCAATCATTGGTGGTTTCTGGACTATCAAGGACGCTGCTAGGGCAGATGCTGCGAAAGTGTTTGCGTCACAGGTGGGAGGCGAGCTCGCGAAGAATGGGTTGGGGCTCGTCGTCTACAACTCGGAGGGGAAGTCGCTGGAGCCGTATGTCGTCTCCGGGTATGTGGCAGGGCTGCCTCCTGGCGCTGGAGCGAACTCGATTCGAATTCGATGCGCGCAGTCGCAGCGTGATACGGTGAAGTTTGCCGAGGAAAGCACGCAAAGGGACCTGTTCGATCGTCGGTATTTCCCCGGACCGGACTGGGAGGCGCCTTTTTACCGATCATTGGTGGAGGCCGAGGGCGTTGACGGTGCGATATTAATGGCTGGCGGGCGGTCGACGCTGGTAGCGGGACAGATCGCGATCGCGCGGCGGCTTCCGCTGCTGGCGGTCGAGCATTTCGGTGGATCTGCCGAAGTCCTCTGGAGTGAGCTTGCGAACTCGATGAAGGACTACCCTTCGAGTGCGAAGAAGCCAGCCGAGATGGTGGCATGGCTGAAGGACGAATGCATCGCCCAGGCCGAGGAGCGTAAGACCGTTCGCGAAAAGCAGGACGCCTATGCGAGAAGTACCGCGCAGACTCGAAAAACGGTTTGGGCGGCGGGAGCGTTCCTCGTGCTTCTCGTCATTGTTCTTATCGGGATTGGCCCGAGCCCAGTCCCTCTGTACTACACGGGGATTACGATCGCTGGTTTGATCGCCGCCGGAGCCACGGGCGCACTCATTCGTTCGGTCATCTGGGGAACGGAAGAAACAGGGGTAGGCACCTCCTTGCTCCTAGGCGCTGTAGCCGGATTTGTAGTCGGCGTGGCCTATCTGATCCCGCAATGGATCGGGGCGCCGGGGGTCCTGAACCCGACTGCGGCTCCGGGCGGAGGGCCGGCGACGGTCCTGGCGACGGACAAAATCCAATTTGTGTCCGCGCTCCTGGTTGCGATCTCCGCCGGCGTCGGCTTCGATACCGTGTTCACTCGCATGAAGAAGGAAGCGGAGAGTCAGCCGATTGGCGCGCAGCGGTAGGACGTGCGAGGTCGATCCGGTACGAAGTCGCTCCGCTCGAACGGAACGAGCGCCCCTTGCTCCCCGGCTTGATTTCCTTGAACGCGGCCGCAACACGATTCGACTCGGTCGTACGCGATGAGGGACAGGATCCATGCGTCCCGCCGGCCGGACGTATGATCTCCGGCGGAGGGATGCGATGCCGAAAAGCAAGCGCGGCGAGGAGTTGTCACCGGAGGAGCGGGAAGAGCTCCTGATGACATTGAAAGCCCGGTTCGAGAAGAACAAGAGCCGGCACAAGGGCATCGCGTGGGCGGACGTCCAGGCGAGGCTGGATGCCGAACCGGGCAAGCTGTGGTCGCTCCAGCGAATGGAGCAAACCGGCGGGGAACCGGATGTCGTCGGTCACGACGTAAAAACCGGCCAGTTCCTCTTCTATGACTGTTCCGCCGAGAGCCCGGCCGGTCGCAGGAGCGTTTGTTATGACCGGGAAGCGCTCGACTCGCGGAAAGAGCACAAGCCGGCCAGCAGTGCGATGGAGATGGCAGGGGAGATGGGCATCGAGCTTCTGACGGAAGACGAGTATCGCGCGCTGCAGAAGCTCGGCGAGCTCGATACGAAGACGTCGAGCTGGATCGCCACGCCGCCGGAGATCCGAAAGCTCGGCGGCGCACTGTTTTGCGACCGGCGCTACGACCACGTCTTCGTCTACCACAACGGCGCGTCCTCGTATTACGCGGCGAGGGGATTCCGCGGATCGCTGAGGGTCTGAGTTTCCGAGTCAGGCGCCTGCCGACAGATCCAGCATCACCTTGATCCAGCCCTCCTCGCGCAGATCGAACCGCTGGTATGCGTCGATCACCGACGCGAGGGGCGCCGACTGCGTCAGGATCTTCGACGGATCGAACGTGCCGCTCTGCACGAGCGGCAGGAGCATCGGGATGTACTTCCGGTGATGGCAGTTCCCCATCTGGATGGTCAGGTTCTTGTTCATGGCCGCACCGATCGGAAACGTCTTGGCCTGCTGCGGATAGACGCCGATGATCGAGAGCGTACCTGCCTTCGCCAGCACTTCGACCGCCCACTGCAGGACCTGGGACGGTCCGTCGCCGGGATGCCAGAGCTCGCCGTCCCGATTCTGCTTCGGTGCCATCTCCTTCTGTTCCTCGTCGAACGCGTCCGCCTGCTTCTTCGCCTCTTTCGCGGCAGGCCCGGAATGCGGCCGTTCGGCATCGACACCGACCGCATCGATGACGCGATCCACGCCGATCTTATCGGTCAGGCGCTGGATCGTCTCGACCGGATTCTCCTCGTCGAAGTTGATCACTTCCGCACCCTGCGTGCGCGCCATCTCCAGGCGCGACGGATGATGATCGATGGCCAGCACGCGTCCGGCACCAAGGAGCATCGCGCTGGCGATGGCGAACTGCCCGACCGGACCGCAGCCGAAGACCGCCACCGTATCGCCTTCCACGATCTCGGCGATGTCTGCGCCCATATAGCCGGTCGGGAAGATGTCGGAGAGGAGGATGGCCTGGTCGTCGCTGACGGACTCCGGCAGCTTGACGAGATTCACGTGCGCGTACGGCACCCGGACGTACTCGGCCTGCATGCCATCGAACGGGCCGGTCTCCGCGGGGCCTCCGTAGAATGCGGTACCGGCGGACGGGCCGTTCGGATTGGCGTTGTCGCACTGCGCGTAATAGCCGGCCCGGCAGTACGAGCAGGTTCCGCACGCGATAGTCGACGGCACGACCACGCGATCGCCCTTGCGCAGGTTGCGCACGTCCTTGCCGATCTCTTCGACGATACCGATGCCTTCGTGCCCGAGGATCGTGCCGGACTTCATTCCGGGCATCGTGCCGCGGATCATGTGAAGGTCGGTCCCGCAGATGGCGCTCGCCGTCAACCGCACGATCGCGTCCGTCGCGTCCTTGATCTTCGGCTCTTTCACCTCGTCCAGACGAATGTCGCCGATTCCGTGAAACACCACTGCTTTCATCGCGTGCTCCTCCTCGGGGGGTTGAATCAATGCCGCACGTCGTGTTGCAAGATGCCTGCACCGATTGCTACTGCTGAGTGTCCGCCGATTGCAGTGAGCCGGAGCGGAGGCGCTCCGATGAGCAGTCACTCGAGTGCAACGCGCGTCGCGATTCTGGCCGAGGTGCGGGGATGAGTCAGACCACCAGCGACTTCCTCGTCGAGCGGCTTGCTGCCTGGGGCGTGCGGCGCATCTACGGCTATCCGGGCGACGGCATCAACGGCATTCTCGGCGCGCTCGACCGCGCCGAGAATGCCATCGACTTCGTGCAGGTTCGCCACGAGGAGATGGCCGCGTTCATGGCCTGCGCGCACGCCAAGTTCACGGGTGAGCCGGGCGTCTGCCTCGCCACCTCCGGCCCGGGAGCGATCCATCTGCTCAACGGCCTCTACGATGCGAAGCTCGATCACCAGCCGGTCGTGGCAATCGTCGGCCAGACCGCGCGCGCGGCGATGGGCGGGTCGTACCAGCAGGAGGTCGATCTGCAATCCCTCTTCAAGGACGTGGCCTCGGAGTTCGTGCAGACGGCCATGGCACCCGCGCAACTGCGGCACCTCATCGACCGCGCCTTCCGCACGGCGCTGTCCGGCCGCACCGTCACCTGCATCATCATTCCGAACGATCTGCAGGAGGAGCCGAACGCCGAGCCGCCGCACGAGCACGCGACCGTGCACTCCGGCGTCGGCTGGTCCTCTCCGCGCGTGATTCCGCAAGATGCGGACTTGCAACGCGCCGCCGACGTGCTGAACGCCGGGCAGCGTGTGGCCGTGCTGGCCGGTATCGGCGCCGTGAACGCGGCCGAGGAGCTGATCGAGGTCTGCGATCTCCTCGGCGCGGGACTGGCCAAGGCACTGCTCGGGAAGCAGATCGTGCCGGACGACCTTCCGTTCGTCACCGGCTCGATCGGACTGCTCGGCACCGAGCCGAGTTGGACGCTCATGAGCGAGTGCGACACGCTGCTGATGGTCGGCTCGAGCTTCCCGTATCCGGAGTTCCTCCCCGAGGAGGGACGAGCGCGCGGCGTGCAGATCGACATCGACGGGCGGATGCTGTCGATCCGGTACCCGATGGAAGTGAACCTCACCGGTGACAGCCGCGAAACGCTGCGCGCGCTCATCCCGCTGCTGCAGCGCAAGGCGGACCGCTCCTGGCGCGAGAAGATCGAGGAGGATGTGCGCCGCTGGTGGGAGGTCGTCGAAGCGCGCGCCATGAACGACGCCAATCCGATCAACCCGGAGCGCGTGTTCTGGGAGCTGTCGCCGCGCCTTCCGGAGAACTGCATCCTCGCGGCCGATTCGGGATCGACGGCCTTCTTCTACGCGCGCTCGCTGAAGTTTCGCCGCGGCATGATGGGCTCACTCTCGGGCGGTCTGGCCACGATGGGGCCGGGCGTGCCGTACGTGATCGCCGCGAAATTCGCTTTCCCCGACCGGGTGCCGATTGCGCTCGTCGGCGACGGCGCGTTCCAGATGAACGGCATGAACGAGCTGATCACGATCGCCAAGTACTGGCAGGAATGGAGCGATCCGCGCCTGATCGTTTGCGTGCTGGAGAATCGCGATCTGAACATGGTCACGTGGGAGCAGCGCGTGCTCGCCGGCGATCCGAAGTTCGATGCCTCGCAGCAGGTGCCCGGCTTTCCGTATGACGATTACGCGCGCTCGCTCGGCCTGCACGGCATCCGCGTCGACGACCCAAACCGGATCGGCGCCGCATGGGACGAAGCGCTGAGCGCCGACCGCCCGTGCGTGATCGCGTTCCGCACCGATCCGGAGGTCCCTCCGCTGCCGCCGCACATCACGTTCGAGCAGGCCAGGAACTTCATGTCCGCCGTCGTCCGCGACCCCGCCCGCGGGCCGATGCTGCGGAACGCGATGAAGGAGATGTTCGAGTCGTTCCGGAAGCGGTGACTAGGCCACGTCAGCGCCCATTCGGGGTAGCATCCGGATCGATCGTGATACTGGACACAATCTTCTCGAAATCACGGGTGGCTTGATCGTCGTCTGCGGCTGCCGTGAAGTCGATCAGATAGAAGAACTTGCTACGAGCGATGAGGATTGCTTGTGTTCGCAATGGCATCGCCAGCTCTCCCCTGCGAATCGTGTTGGTGGCCACGTATTTCGCCGCCGAATGTCCCGAGATCTCGAGCTCCCGGACGGGTACTTCGAGCTTCAACTCGGGAAAGCGCTTCTGCACTGAAGGGAGGACGATCAACTCCAGAATCTGCCTCGGCGATGCGGTTGCGAGCGACTGATTTCGCGGGATGAGCGTGACCTGGAAGTTACTAAACAATGCCTGGGGGTTGGTCATGGCCACGAGCGGTAGTGTTTGTTGTTGCTCGAACGCTTTCTGCAGGTCTTCGTTGGTGACGTCAGCTTTCGTGCCGCTTGCAACGAATGCCCAGCCGGTGGGCTTGCTCAGAGACAATCCGGCTGCCGCACTCTCGAATCTGTCCTGTGCCGCGGCCGGCAGGATGGATAAGGACAGCAGAAGCACCGCACACCGGAGACCATGCATGGGAACCTCGCCGAATTTAGTGGTGAACGACACGGATCATAGCGCAGCTCTCGCGTAGCACACGCCAACGGCATTGCATACTTCCGTCCCTGCGTAAGCGCTGACGAAGAAGTTCGGAATGTACGAGCAGTACCGGCGCGCGATGCCGCGAAGCATCGGCCGCGAGGGATCAACCATGCCGCCGCTCCGCGGCTTGATGGGGGGCACGGCTTGGATCCCAAGGCTGACGCCGTTGGGCTATTGAGATTTCGCCGCTCCGCAGCTAAGGCGACGCAGGTTTTCGCCCCATCGCGTTTCGCCGCCCGCGGCGCGCGCTTTCGGAGCCGCGGCCGAGGCACACGTGTACGTTTCGGAACCACGTAGCCGCCCGCCGTAGGCGTGCCTACACCGGGACCGCACCCCGGCCTGAAGCGCGCCGGACCACGCGAAGCGTTTGGAGTGCGGTGTCGCCACCGCTTTTGTACAGGCTTCTCGTGGCGGTACGTTCGAAGACATCAGTAGCGTGGATGGCAGAGGCACCGCGGAGCAGGCGGATCAGAATCTCGTCGCTGACGAGGGGGGCCAGAAGCTCCGCATTGGCGATCTTCTCCGCGTCCAGGACGAGACATCAGCAGCAGGTACGGTTCCGCGTGACTGCGGTGGCCTCACCTTTGTGCGATCCCGCGTCGCAGCCTCCGGCGGCACCGTCGCCTGCGACGCGCCCGCCCGGGGACCTTCCGTGTCTGCTGCGTGCTCCCGGAGCTAGTGTCGCATCACGCTTGAAACCGGGGGTGCTTTGCGGCGGCGGCGGACCGTCTGCTTCGCCGGCGC
>JAXDJK010000693.1:0-2791 GCA_034665665.1 Acidobacteriota bacterium | reverse complement strand
AAGGCGCCGCCAGGTGGGAACTTTGGCGCGGCGCCTTGTTTGACCCTTCGTCGCTCCGCTCCTCAGGGTTGTGGGGCCGCCGGAATCCCGCCCTCCCCTCTGCCGTTTCCCGTCCCGTGCTGCCGCCGTGGCGGAAGTTTTTCGATGCCGTGGGCCCTCCTTCCGCCGAGCCGCTGGGCTTCCAGCATGCCCTGCCGGAGGAGATCGGCTACATCCTTCAGGCGCCGCCCGGAGGGATCACCGGGTCGCTGACCATCGTCGGGCGCTCCCGGAAGAAGAACGGCGAGTGGGGCAAGTGGAAGGCGTTCGTCTGCGAGATCAGCCGCCTCGGCGAGCTCCAGCCCTTCGACCGCGATACCCTCGGCCTGCTGGGCGGCACCTACTCCCGCTTCACCGACCAGCACGCCTACTTCCCCGCCGCCATGGCCTTCTGGTGGATCGAGCGGCTGGCCCGCGCCGGCCGCCTCTACCTCCGCGGCAGCGACGATCCGCTGATCCCGGTCATCTGGGACGAGGGCGAGCCGTGGCGTCTGCGTATCGCCGTGCGCCGCGATGAAGGACGGGCCGCCTACATCGTCGAAGGAGCGGTCGAGCGCGAAGGGGGCGACGAGCTGCCGCTCTCGCAAATCACCAGCTTCCTCGGCAACGTGCTGCTCACGGGCGACCGCGCCATGCGCTTCGAGAACCCGTATGCTCCCGGCTGGCTGAACGCGTTGCGCGGCAGCAGCGGTCTCGTCGAGATCCCCTTCACCGAGGCGGGCATGCTGCGTGACGCGCTGCTGAAAACGCCGCTCACCGGCATCGCCCTGCCGGAGGAGCTGGGGTGGGAGATCGCGGCCATGACGGCGCAGCCGCTGCTCTCGCTGAAGAAGGACCACTGGAGCGCGGAACTGGTCGGCAGCCTGGAGTTCCTCTACGGCGACTGGCGCGTCAACAGCCGGTCGGAGCAGTTGCAGGCCACCGCCGGCCGCCGCCTGATCCGGCGTGACGTGAAGACGGAGAGGCGTTACGCCCGGCGGCTCCTGGAGCTGCCGGTGAACTCGACCTGGGACGGCATCAGCGTGCGCGCCCCGAACGCCGAGCAGGTGGTACGCACTCTCACCGCGGAAGGGTGGCACATCGAGATCGACGCCTCGCCGATTCGCATGGCCGACGACCTGGACATGGAGATCTCCAGCGGCATCGACTGGTTCGACCTGCACGTGGAAGCGATCTTCGGCGAGCACCGGGTGGCGCTGCCGGAGCTGCTGGCCGCCGCGGAGCGCAACGATCCCTTCGTGCGATTGCCGGACGGCTCGCTGGGCATGCTCTCGCACGATTGGGCGGAGTCGTTTGCCACCGTGGCCGAGCTGGGCGTGAAGAGCGGCAAGGCCTTCCGCTATCACCAGCACCAGGCCCTGCTGATCGAGGCGATGCTGCAGACGCGCAAGCCGCGGGGCGACGAGGCCTACGAGCGCCTGCGCGAGACGCTCTCCGGCCGCGCACCGCTGCCGCGCGAGGAGCCGCCGACGTTCCAGGGCGCGCTGCGTCCCTACCAGCGCGCGGGCCTCGGCTGGATGGAGTTTCTCCGCGACACCAGCCTCGGCGGCTGCCTGGCGGACGACATGGGTCTCGGCAAGACCGTGCAGGTGCTGGCGCTGCTCGAGTCGCTGCGCGCGAGCGGGACGCCTGGGCCGTCGCTGGTGGTGGCGCCGCGGTCGCTGCTCTTCAACTGGGCCGCGGAGGCGAAGAAGTTCGCGCCGCAGCTGCGCGTCATCGAGCATCACGGCCCCGAACGCATCAAGGACACCGAACACCTGGCCGCGCACGATCTCGTGCTCACCACCTACGCCACCATGCGCCTCGACATCGCCCACTTCGCGGAGACGGAGTTCCACTACGTGATCCTCGATGAAGCGCAGGCCATCAAGAACGCCAGCAGCCAGGTTTCGAAGGCGTCCCGCCTGCTCCGCGGCCGTCACCGCCTCGCCCTGAGCGGCACCCCCATCGAGAATCACCTCGGCGAGCTCTGGAGCCTGTTCGCGTTCCTCAATCCCGGGCTCCTCGGCGCCGCCCGCACCTTCAGCCGCACGTTCACGGCGAAGAACACGCCGCCCGAACGGCGGGAAGCGCTGGCCCGCGCCCTGCGGCCGTTGATTTTGCGACGCACGATGGAGCTGGTCGCGCCCGAGCTGCCCCCGCGCGTCGTGCAGACGCTATACTGCGAGCTGGAAGGCGAGCAGCGCCTGCTCTACGACACGCTGCGCGACGCCTACCGCCAGTCGATCCTCGGCAAGGTCGCGGATGGCGGGATGAACAAGGCCCGCATGCACATCCTCGAAGCGCTGCTCCGGCTGCGGCAGGTGGCCTGCCACCCGGCCCTGGTCCCCGACGGCGACGGCGCACCCTCCGCCAAGCTGGACCTGCTCTTCCAGGAACTCGACGGTGTGCTCGAAAGCGGTCACCGGGCCCTGGTCTTCTCGCAGTTCACGTCGCTCCTGGCCATCGTCCGCGAGACCCTCGACGAACGCGGCATCGACCATCTCTACCTCGACGGCAGCACCACCGACCGCGAATCGATCGTCCAGCAGTTCCAGTCGGAAAGCGGCCCGCGTCTCTTCCTGATCAGCCTCAAAGCCGGAGGCCTCGGCCTCAACCTCACCCAGGCCGACTACGTCTTCCTCCTCGACCCCTGGTGGAACCCCGCCGTCGAAGCCCAGGCCACCGACCGCGCCCACCGCATCGGCCAGAAGAAGGTCGTGACCTCCTACAAGCTCATCACCCGCGGAACGATCGAGGAAAAGATCCTCAA
>JAXDJK010000692.1:0-6323 GCA_034665665.1 Acidobacteriota bacterium | reverse complement strand
CCCCCCCCACTGCGGGATCGAAGACCGAAGGTCTGACCCCTCACGATTGAGAAATGGAAGGTTATGGCGCTGCAGGTTGGCGGGAAGGGGTTACCGCAACGTGCGCATGCCTTCGTTGAGGGCGGCGCCGGCTACGACGCCGTCGAGACGGCGGCGGGTGGCCGGGACCTTCTTCATGTACTGCTCGGTCTCGGGGAGGGTGCGGATGAGGCCGGCCAGCATGCGCTTCACGTTGTGGGAGCCGCCGTTGTAGAGGGCGGCGGTCATCTTCTCGACGTCCTTTTCCCGTGTGGCGAGCTTGCGGGCTTCGGTGGTCTTGCGGTCGAGGTGACGGACGAGGAAGGCGGCCATCTTTTTCGCGGAGAAGCGGGCGTCGAGGTGCTCGCCGAGGTACTCGCTCGCTTCGTAGGCCAGCTGCTTCTTCACGCGGGCGTGCGGCATGGCGAACTGCTCCTCGAGCATGGCGTCGCGCTTCTCGATGAGCTTCTTCTGGTAGCGCGTCCACGAGGTCACCTGTGTCTCTTTGAGGGCGCGGTACTCCTTGCGCACGCCATTGCGGAAAGTGCGCAGCTGCGCTTTGGAGCCGGAGTCGAGGAGGGTCTCGAGCTGCTTGAGGACGGCGCGGTTGTGGCGATCCATGCGGGTGATCTCGTCGAAGTACTTCTGCGCGGCGAATGGGTCGAGGAGGTCGAGCTCGTCGATGCCTTCGCGGCGGAGGTCCTTCGCGGAGGCCAGGAGACGGCGGGCGCGCTTGCAGGTCTTGGCGTCGTCGTGGTCCACGATCAGGGAGGCGATCGTGTCGGCATCGCCGAGGGGCTTCTTCATGATGTAGGCGCGGGAACCGATGAGATAGTCCCGCGTCACGAACAGCTTGCCGTGGAAGTTCTCCTGGAGGTACGCGACGGGCGTGGCCTGAGCGAGTCCGACGGCACCGGCGCCGGAGACATCGAGGATCTTGCCGTTGGTCTCGGCGTGGGCGATCGCCAGGAGGAGGGTGACAGACGGCGCGCTGGGAACGGAGCGCGCCGCGTCATCGATCACGACGACCAGCTCCTCGGGATTGCGGGTCCACATCTCGGCGAGCTCGCGGGCGAGCGCATCGATGCGAACATCGATCTTTTCCTGGCTCGCTTCCACGAGCGTAGGCACGTCGGCGGACGGCTCGGCGGGCGGCGGCTCGGGAATGACCGCGGGCGGCGGGGCTGGAAGTTTCGGTGGCGCGAGGAGCGCCGCCTGACGGACAGGGTCGTCGGACAGGGGCAGCCGTGTCACGCCGAACGCAATGCAACCCAACACTGCACCAACGCCAACCCACCACCAGATTGTCCGCATGTGACGCCTCGACCTCAGCGTAGCACGCCCCTTCCTCCCGGTGACGGCGGGAACGCGACAGTCACGCGTTCGCTACAATCACGCCCGCCATGCGTCGTCGGTTCGCTGCTTTCGTCCTTTTCGCCACCGCCTGTTCGCAGGAGCATCCAGCGCCGCCTCCCTCGACCGCGACCGCGCCCCCCGCCGTTGCGCCATCGACGACGGCGCAGCTGACCCCCGCGCCGGCGACGCCGCCACAGCGGCAGACGGCGGGCACGTATCAGCAGGGCATGGACTGGCTTCGCTCCACGCGTGGGTTCCATTTCGTACTGGTGGAGAGCGGGGTCCGCGCGACGGGCGACATGGCCCGGCCGACCGTTGGCGCGGAACGGGTGCGCTTCACCGCCGACGGCGCGGAATGGCTGGCCACGGCGAAGCCGACCGGCGTCACCTGGTATCGTCGCAACGCCGGCAAATGGCAGCACGCCACCCCGCCTGTGTACGGCGACCGTGTCTACCAGCGTGTCACCCTCGCCTTCGACCCGCAGAAGAAAGAGCCCGAGCCGATCCTGGCGGGCGGTGACGCCGCCACGAATCTCTACCGCTTCACGAACGCCAACACCGGCGAAACGCACGAGCTGTGGATCGCCAAGAAGGACGGGCACGTGGAGCGGGTCAAGATCGGCGACGCCGTGGAAATCACCTTCACTGAATTGCGTGCGGACGTCCCCACCGGCGGATAAGCCGCGCGCAACTCTTGCACCGCCGCATGGCCATGCCTGCCGACGAGGAAGACAAAGCCGAATCCGAGGAGCGGACCTCACCGACGGGCGCGGTGGTGTACCACGCCATCCTGAAGGAAGGCACGAGCGAGCTCGAGCGAACCACCTCCGCGCTGGCGTGGTCGGGACTGGCGGCGGGGCTGTCGATGGGGTTCTCGTTCATCGTGCCGGCGCTCCTCCATGCGGAATTGCCGGACGCGAAATGGCGGCCGTTGCTCGTGGCGCTGGGGTATCCGGTCGGTTTCCTCATCGTGATCCTCGGCCGGCAACAGCTATTCACCGAGAACACCCTCACGGTCATCCTGCCGCTGCTGCGGCGGCACGACGGCAAGACGCTGCGAAACGTGCTCCGTCTCTGGACGACCGTCCTGGCGGCCAACACAGTCGGCGCGCTGCTGCTGGCGCTGGTCGTGGCCCGGACAGAGGTCGTCTCGCACGAGACATTCGAGAGCATGCGCGAGCTCGCGCGGAAGGTGCAGGAACATCCCTTCAGCGTGACCCTCCTGCGGGGCATCTTCGCCGGCTGGCTGGTTGCGCTCACCGTATGGCTGCTGCCGTTTGCCGAAACCGCCCGCGTATGGGTCATTGCGATTCTGACGTACGTCGTCGGCGTGGCGCACTTCAGCCACATCATCGCCGGGGCCATCGACGCGGCCTTCCTCGTCTTCGTGGGCGAAAGCACCTGGGGCGCGTTCCTGACGCGCTTCTTCCTCCCCGCCCTCCTCGGCAACATCATCGGCGGCGTGTCGCTCGTGGCGGTACTGAATCACGCCCAGGTGGTCGCCGGCTCCGGGGATGGCGTCGACACGTAGGAGCGCCATCATCGATCACTTCGCCGCACACACGAAAAACAACTTCACCCCCTCCGCCCCTCCCGCGCCGCCCACCTCGTCATACGGATCAAAATCCACCACCTCGACCACGTGCATCCCCGCGTCGGACAGCGCGGAGGTGATTTCGCGCTCGCTGTAGGCGCGCTGGTGGTGGGTTTCTTCGATGAGGATGCGCTCGCCATCCAGCACGGCCCAGCCGGTGACGAGGGCTTTGGCGGCTTTGTCGCGTTTGCGGTAGCTGGTGGCGATCTCGAGGCGGTAGTCGTCGCCGGCAGAGACGTACGGCTCGGCCATGCCCCAGACGGCGGGGTAGATGTCGGGGTGGTTGACGTCGAAGAAGAAGAGCGAGTCGTGGTCCATGACCGAACGCACGGAACGGAAGGCCGCCACGAGATCCTCGCGGTCGAGCATGTGATTGAGGCTGTCGTAGAGGCAGGTGATGCGGGCGAAGCGGCCGCGGAACGGGAGGGCGCGCAGGTCGCCGGCCACCACACGCGGGGCGCGCTTCTGGGCCAGGCCGAGCATGGCGTACGAGGCGTCGACGCCGGTCGATTTCCAGCCGTTCTTCGCAAAGTACTGCACGGCCAGGCCGGTGCCGCAGGCCAGGTCGAGGTGCGTGCGGCGCGAGGTGGGATAGCGCTCCATCACCTCTTCGAGCAGCCGCCGCGCGGCCTTGAAGAACCGGGCGCCGAGGCCCTTGTCGTAGGCGTAGGCGAACGCGCCGTACGCCTCGCTGCTACTTGCTTCGGGTGACGTCATTCGCCCAGGCGATGGCTCGTTCGAGGACTTCATCTTTCCCTTCCCGCAGGCCGCGGATGGTCGGTTCGACGGCGATGTCGGGCACGAGCCCCACCCGCTGCAATTGCCGTCCATCGGCATGGCGGACGTCGTGGCCGGTGAAGGCGACCGTGAAGCCGCCGGGCAGCGGGAACGACGTCACGTCGCCGTTCGCGCCGGCGCTCGGCGAGCCGATGAACGTCGTCCCGTTGGCTGCCTCGTAAAAGAGGCCGCTGTGCTCGGACTGGCTGATGGCCCGGTCATCGATCAGCATGGCCGTCGGACCGGTGTAGAGCGGCTTCTTCGGGTCCGTGGGCGGAAGCGGCTGGTCGAAGTAGAAGCCGCTCCGTCCCTCTTCCGCGCTCCACGCGGACACCTGCGCGCGCCGGAACGACGCACCGTATTTGGCCTTATTGGTATTGATGCGTGGCGCGATGGACCAGGCCGTGCCGCGCGGATAGCCGCGCATGTCGAAGATCATCGCCTTCGTCTTGCCGAGGGCCTCGAACATCGCGTCCACCTCGGCGGTGGTCAGGCGGGTCAGGTCGACATAGCCGATGTTGCCGTCCAGCACCCGGTAGACCGGCTCGGCCGGCTTCGGCGGCGAGACCATCTTCTGCGCGCGCGTCACGCGCACCTCGCGCGTGGAGCCGTCGTCGTTCTTCAGCGTCAGCACCGCCTCGGTGCCTTCGGCGCCGCGCAGGACCGCGTTGAGCACGCGTTGCGTACGGGCGCGGTCGGTCGAAGCGGTGATGTACTTGCGCAGGCGAAGGATTCGGTCGCGAAGCGGCTCGCCGTCCACGGCCACCACCACGTCGCCGCGATGCAGGAGCTCCTTCGGCCCGGCCATCACTACGTATTGCTGCTCGACGACGCGCAACTGCACGTTCGGCAGCCACATCCCGCCGATCACGTCGACCGCGGCCGGATGGCCTTGTGCGCCGGAGTGGCCATCCTCGACAAAGGCCACTGTCTCCATCACCGCCGCCGCGTACTCCTTCGCATCCTTCGCGTTCTCGAAGCGCGGGATCATGTTGCGCAGCACGGCGTCCCAGTCGCCGATCAGGTGCTTGTACGGATAGAAGCGGTCGATGATGGTCCAGAGCCGGAACAGCGACAGCAGGCGGTACGGCAGCTCCGGATTGGTCATGTTCACATACGGCCGCTCCACGATGGGCGACGGCAGCATCGTCACCGGCGTCAGCGGCGGCCGGGCGGTGAAGGGCGTGTCGGCGCGCGCCAACTCCAATGCACGGGGCAGTGCGGTGGCGTGATCAGCCACGATGTCGGCGGCCAGTCCGCGCACGGCCGGCTCCGCGATGCGCACCATGGCGAACCACTCGTCGCCCAACTCGATGGAAGTGGTGCCGGCCAGCGCGTCATCGGTGAGCGGCGTCTCGCTGACGATGCCCGCCGCGCCGCTCCACCAGAGTGCCGAGGCAGCATCCGGGATGCGCTTGCCGTCCGTTACGAAGACCACCCGTGAGGGCGCCGGTCCCGGCAGATACGACAGCTTCTGCAGCGGTGCCGCGGCGATGGTCTGCAGCGCTGAGTAATACCCGCCCGACGAGCTCCCCTCCTGCGGCGCGTAGCCGGAATGAAAGGTCATGAACGACGGCGGCACGGGCGTGGTCGCGCCGACGATGCCGACGCTGGCGAGGATTGCCCCCACCTCGTCCGCGCCGCGCAGATCGATCACCACACGCTTCGTTTTCCCGATCTCCCCCGCCAGAGCGAACGCGCTCGACCAGAGCGATCCGCCCGCTTTCGCGTACGGCCCGGCGTTGACGATCAGGACGTCGCCGTCGGTGCGCGTGAGCGGCACGTCCGCGAGCTTCGTGGGCGGCGCGTCCGGCTCCTGCTCCCGCTCGACGCGTGTGGCCCGATCGTGCAGCTCCGCCAGCATCGAGCCGACGGCGGCGACGAACTCCGCCTCCGTCTTCGCCTCGCGCACCTTCGGGATGGCCCGCACCAGGGCGGCGTCCCAGTCGACGCCGCGGGTCATCAGGTAGGGATCGAGGTACTTCGCGGTGGCCCAGACGTCGGCCAGCTTCGCCAGATGCTCGATACGATCGGCGGCGGCGAGCGGGATCGCGAGGAGGAACGTCAGTGCGATTGCAATGCGGCGCATGAGGGGAAGCCTACCAGCGGTAGAAGCCTTCCCCACTCTTCTTCCCCAGTTTTCCCTGCGCCACCATCTCCCGGAGGATCTGCGGCGGCTCGAAGCGTGGCCCCAGCGTCTGCGCCAGGTATTCGGCGATTCCGAGGCGGACGTCCAGGCCGACCAGGTCCGTCAGGCGCAGAGGTCCCATGGGGTGGTTGTACCCGAGCTCCATGGCCCGGTCGATGTCCTCGGCGCTCGCCACGCCTTCCTCGAACATGCGGATGGCCTCCAGGCCGATGGCCACGCCGAGGCGGGAAGTGGCGAAGCCGGGGCTATCGCGGACGACGATGGCGGTCTTGCCCATCTTCTCCGCCACTTCGCGGACCTGTTCCACCGTCTCGTCGGACGTCCGCTCGCCGCGAACGATCTCGATGAGCTTCATCAGATGCGGCGGATTGAAGAAGTGCATCCCCACGAAGCGGTCGCGCCGCTCGACATGCGCGGCCAGGCTGCTTA
>JAXDJK010000691.1:0-6779 GCA_034665665.1 Acidobacteriota bacterium | reverse complement strand
GTTCAGCTCGATGAGATCGATGTCGTCCAGCGAGTGGCCGGTCTCTTCGAGCAGCTTGCGCGTCGCGGGGACGGGGCCGATGCCCATGATCTTCGGATCGACGCCGGCTTGCGCGTAGCCGACGATGCGGGCCATTGGCGTGAGGCCGTGCGCCTTCACCGCCGCGGCGCTGGCCACGAGCATGCTGGCGGCGCCGTCGGTCACGCCGGACGAATTGCCGGCGTGCACGCTGCCCCCTTCGCGGAAGACCGGCGGGAGCTTGGCCATGCTGCCGAGCGTCACGTCGAAGCGTGGATGCTCGTCCTTCTCGAACAGCGTCTCGCCCTTGCGGCCCTGCAGGCGCACCGGGACGATCTCGTGCGCGAAGCGATCTTCGGCGTAGGCACGGCCGGCCTTCGCCTGCGACTCCACGGCATAGCGGTCCTGCTCCTCGCGGCTGATGCCGTACTGCTGCGCCAGCGTCTCCGCGGTGGAGCCCATCATCTCGTCGGCGAGCGGGCACATGAAGCCGTCGCGGATCATGCCGTCGATCACCTCGTCGTGGCCCATGCGGTAACCCCAGCGGGCCCGCGGCAGGAGGTAAGGCGTGTTCGACATCGACTCCGTGCCGCCGGCGAGAATCACGCTGGCCGCGCCGAGTCGGATCTGATCGGCCGCGTTCATGATCGAGCGCAGGCCGGAGCCGCAGGCCTGGTTCACCGTATACGCCGGCACCTCGTGGCGCAGACCGCTCTTGATCGCCACCTGGCGCGCCACGTTTGGACCGACGCCGGCCTGGCGGGCGTTGCCGAAGATCACCTCATCGACGGCCGTTGGATCGATGCCGCTGCGCTCCAGCGTGGCCTTCGCGCTCTCGGTCCCGAGCTGTGCTGCTGTCAGGGAAGCCAGCGTGCCGCCGAACTTGCCGATCGGCGTGCGCACCGCGGCCACCAGATAAATGTCTTCCGTGAGCTTGGCCATCTAACTGATCTTTCCTTCCAGCAGCGAAATCACCATCTCCTCGTACGTCGTCACCGCCTGCAACAAATCCTGCTTCCCGATGCGCTCCTTCGCGCCGTGGGCGTCGAGGATGGAGCCGGGGCCGAAGAGCAGCGGCTTGCCGAGGTTGCCCAGCCAGGGGACGTCGGTATTGAACGCCACCACCTGCGACGGCTGGCCGGCCGGCACGATCATGATCTGCGGCGGGTTGCCGCGGGCCACGGTGATCTCGCCGTCGTGGCGGGCGATGATCGTTTCGAGCTGCTGGCGCGTGGACTCGAGGTCGCCGACCAGGCGGAAGATCATCTCGCACTCCGCTTCGGCGGGCACGATGTTCGCCTTGAAGCCGCCGCGGACCACGCCCACGTTGACCGTCGTGTTGCCGAGGACCTCGTGCGAGCCCCAGTCGGTATTGTTGATTTCGGCGATGGCCGCCACCATCTTGTTGATGGCCGAGTCGCCCAGCTCCGGATACGCCGAATGCGCGGCCCGGCCGCGGAAGCGGACGAATGCCGTGAAGGCGCCTTTCGAGGCGCGAGCGAACTTCGACTCCGTCGGTTCGCCCACCACCACGTACTCCGAGCCGAGATCGCGGAAATGTTCGTTGGCTTCCTTGGCGCCGATAGAGTCCGTCTCCTCTGCCACCACGAAGAGGAACGCGAAATCGCGGATGCCGCGGGCCAGCAGCCGCTCCCCTGCCGCGATCATGGCCGCGATGATGCCTTTCGTGTCGCAGGCACCGCGACCGTAAAGGTACTGCTCGTCCTCGTACGACGCGAACCACGGCGGCACGGTGTCGATGTGGGAGTTGAAGACCACCCGCGGCGTTCCCCCCGCCGACGCATAGAGGTTGAAACGGTTCGGCGCGACTTCGTGGCGGCGGGTGGCGAAGCCGAGGCGCGTCAGCTCCGTCTCGAGGAGCACGGCCACGTCGTACTCGCTCTCGGTCGGTGAGGGGACGTCGATGAGCTGGCGCGCGAAGCGGATCGGGTCGATGGGCATCGGCGCGGGATTCTGTCACGAAGTCACCGCCACCTTGCCGGCTCAACAAGCGGACGCTTTGTCCCCATGCGGTTACAAAGCTCACGAAAGAAATAACTTATCCGTAGTGCCCCGTTCGACAGAGCGTGCGCAGGACTCTTCTTCTGGTTGGGATCATGCTCGCCGCGAACCTGCAGGCGGCGGTGACGTTCGTCAGTCCGCAGCAGGGCGCGCAGGCCATCGGGCCGCTGTTGCTCGAGGTGACTACCGATGCGCCGCGCGTCGACCGCGTCGACTTTTTCGTGGACGGCACCCTGGCCGGGGTGGCCCGCACCGCGCCGTACCGCGTGGCGCACGACTTCGGGATGACCCTGGCCACGCGGACCATTACGGCGAAAGTCTGGTCCGACGGCTACAAGCACACCGAGAGCGCCTCCATCACCACCGCCGCTCTGACGGCGAACGAGAGCATCTACGTCGATCTGGTGGAGGTGCCGGTGCGTGCGCGCACGTCGCGCAGGCTGACGGCGAAAGACCTGCGCGTCGAAGAAAACGGCGTGGCGCAAATCATCCGCGACGTGCGCGCCGAGCGCCCGGCGGCGCATTTCGCCTTCGTGGTGGACCGCTCGCTGAGCATGGGCGACGGCAAGCTCACCGCGACGCTCGCGGCCATCGACGCGGCGTTGCAGCAGCTCCGCGCCGGCGACTCGGCCTCGCTCGTGCTCTTCCACCACAACGTGGCCAAAGCACGTCCAATCGCGCGCGGCGCGAATCTCGTGGCAGCGCTCCGCGACGTGGTCCCCTCGGGCGGCACATCGCTGCGCGACGCCGTGGCTTCCATCGCCTCACCGGAACGTACCTACGCCATCGTCATCACCGACGGCGGCGATCGCACCAGCGAGCTCGATGAAGAGACGGCGCTGCGGAAGATCAGCGGCACGAAGACGATCGCCCACGCCATCATCCTCGGCACGTCGCACACGCGCTTTCTCGACGCCGCGGCGACGAACACGGGCGGCACGGTCACGAGCGCATCGCGCGAGACCGTCGGCAGCGCACTGCGCGGTGTGCTGGACGACATCAACAGCCGCTACACGGTCGTGTACCAGAGCAACAGCACGAAGCGCGGCTGGCGCACGATCCGGGTGACGCCGGCGCGCGGCGGCGTGACCATCGTGAATGCGCGCAAGGGGTACTTCGCGGAATGAAGCGGGCGCTCCTGCTCCTCGTCGTGGCCACCAGTGCGTTCGCGCAGAGCACGCGCGTGGCCTCCGACTTTGAGATTGCGCAGATGGAGAAGCAGCTGGCCACGTCACGCGACTTTGCCTCGCAGCTCTCCGGCCGCCTGAACCTCGGCGATGTGCGGATGGCGCGCAACGAGCCGTCGCTGGCCCGCGATGAATACGCGAAAGCGCTGGCCACGGCCGATCGCGAGCGGCTGGCGGCGCGCCGCGCCTCGGCCATGACGCGCTACGCGCAAGCCACGTCGTACGCCGCGCTGGCGCAGGCAAAGCTCGGCCGCGAATCGGAATCGTTCGCGCTGCTCGAAGAATCCATCCGCTACACCGCCAACGATCCCGAAACGTGGAACCTCTACGCCTCGGCGATGACGGTGTTGCGCCGGCCGCTGAAGGCCGCCAGCGCGGCTCGCAACGCCGTGGCCATCGCTCAGGCGGCGGTGACGAAATCACCATCGACCCGCACGCGGCTCGACCTGGCCATCTATCAATACGCCCTGGCCGCGGCGCTGACCGATGCGCACGAGACCGCCGAGGCGGAACGGGTGCTGGTGGACGTGACGGAGTCGCTGCGCTCGCAGGCGTTCGACGAGCTGCGGCGCACCGTGGCCCGCGACGAAGCATTCGAGATCTACTCCTCGGCACGCGGCGATGCGCCGGCGTACGTCTCGCTGCTGAATCGCGCGCAGCTCCGCCTCGGTACGCTCTACGAGCAGCGCGGCGACGCGGCAGCCGCGCGGACGCAGTTCGAGCGCGTGCTGCGCACACGCAGTGACGACGTGACCGCGCTGACCGCACTGGCGCGGCTCGCGCCGTCCGACGCGGAGCGCGAGAGACGCTACGCGGAGGCGTTCGACGCCAATCCGTTCTCGACCTCACTCGTCCGCGAGTACCGGCGCTACGTCGGCACGAACAAACTTGCTGTACCCGAGGCCACGAGCACCGGCAGCGAAGTCCGCCGCGCGCTCGTACAACTCGCCCGCGGCGAACGCCGCGCCGCGCAGCAAACGCTCGACGCGCTGCTGGCGAAGCATCCGGCCAGCGAGACCCTGCGCACGCTTCGTCGCGAGACCGAGGTGACGGCCACGTTCGCCATGCCCTCGGCTACACCGACAGCGTCCGAGCTCCGCCGCGTCCTCGACGCCCTCGCACAAGACAGCCTCACCGCCGAGGAGCGCTCGGCGCTCGACGCTGCGACCTTTACAAACCTGGCCCGCTTCGACGACGCCCAGCCCGGCCCGAACCCCGGTCAGACCGTGCTCGCCTCCGGCACTATCGACGGCGTCCCGTTCCGGTTCCCCACGCCCACCGCCTTCGCCGGCACCTTCGACGACGCGCAGCCCCTCACCCTCACCTACCGCATCCTCGCCGCCGACGACGCCCTGCTCCTCGAGCCGATCCGCGTAGAGGCATCGCGATGAGCGCGGCGGATTACGCGAAGCGTTTGGAGTGCGGCGCTTTCCCGCCGCTCTTGTACAGCCATCGGCAGCGCCCGCGTCATCACCAGCAACCACCGACAGCGCCTGTGGCTGTACAAGAGCGGCGGGAAAGCGCCGCACTCCAAACCTGCGTACTCGTTTTGTTCCTGCTCGGGCTGGCGACACCGGTGTTCGCAGTCACCTCCGCCGTCGCCTCCACCCCCCGCGGCACCGTCGTGGCCCACGACGGCCTAATCGAGCTGTTCGGCAAGAACCGCATCCTCTGGCGTGCCGACGGCCTCGACAACCCGGCGGCCATCGTCACCGGCGAGCGCCGCGTGGCGGTGCTCGACACGCTGGCCAACGAAGCGGTGGTGATCGACCTCGCCAGCGGGAAGGCGCAGCGGCGCCGTCTGCCGGAGTCGCCCACCGCGGGTGTGTTCCTCGGTGACCGCCTGTTCATCCTGGCCCGCGATGCGCGCCTCCTCGTCACCGAGAACGGCACGATCCCGCTAGCGGCCGATCCGGCCTTCCTGCGCGCCACGAACGACCGGATCTACGTTTACTCGCGCATCACCGGCATCGTCGAAGAGCTCGACGGCACCCGCGTGACCCGGCGCGTGCGGCTCGCGCCCTTCGCCTCGGATTTCGAGATCGACGGCCGCAACGGCTGCCTCGTCGATCCGCGGGCTGGGAAGATCCACACGTTCGCACTGGCCACCATGCAGCCGTCCGACGCCATCGACGTGGGCGCGGTGCCGGTCGACCTCGCCTTCACCGGCGGCGGAACGGCCATCACCGCGCGGACGCTGGCCATCGCCGATCCCTCGGCCAAGCGGGTCTGGCTCATCGAAGGGGTGCAGTCGATGGGGCAGGCCGTCGCCCGCGGCTTCCTGCGCGGACTGCTCGGCCTTGGCCTCTACGGAGGACGGGCGTCGCAGTTCCCGACCGGCGTGGACCGGGTGCTGGTCCGCGGCAAGACCTGGGCGGCCTACGACTCCAGCAGCCGCACGCTCTACCGGTTCACGAAATCGACGAGCACGGTGATCGCCAAAGAGCTGGATCCCGAGGCATTTACGGTCACGGACGAAGCCATCGTCTGGTGGCAGAACGGGCGGCTGCGCTCGTCGAAGTGACAGCGGTACGCCCGTTGCACAAAGATGGTGCAACATGAGCGAACGGAAACGCTGTATCCGATGTGAGCGGGCGATCGACGATTGGTCACGCATCTGCCCGTTCTGCAACTGGGACCAGAATCAGGCCGTCCCGGCGAACAACGCCCAACAAATCCCCCATGCGGCGGCCACGTACGTGCCGCCGTCCGATTTCGACTGGAAGAAGAAGTCGCTGATCGCGGCGGGCGGCGTAGTGATGCTCGTGGCCTCGTTCGGCGTCGGCGCCTGGATCAACAGCGACGGCGCGCCGAAAAAGGCACCGGAGTCGGTGGTCGCGCAGTCGGCGGAAGAAGCGGCGCGCGCCGAAGCGCTCCGCCACCGTACCGACACGCCGCTCGTGCCGGTCGGTGAAGGCGGCATCGAGCAGCCGATCACCAGCGCCCCGACGACCGCACAGGCGCAGGGCGCGACGGCCCCGAACGGCTACGACCGCAGCGATGCCACGGCCGTGTCGTCCGTCGAATACCAGCAGCTCGCCCAGCGCGCCAAGGCAGAGAAAGACCGCATGGCCTCCCTGGTCGATCCCCGCTCGCTCAGCGGCCCGGCGTACGCGCAGGGCGCTGCGCCACGTCCACCGGTGCGGCGTACCGCGTCGGCACGTCCGCCGCTCATGCCGGCCGCCGCACCATCGGCTGGAGCACCGCCCGCTGCAGCACCGCCGCAACAGGCCACGGTTCCTCCGCCGGCCAGGAACGAATCGCCTCGCGAGCAGGCCGAGCGCCGCGCTTCGGGCGGCAATACCAGCCCGGTGCCGGAGTATCAACCCATCCCCTCGCTCAGCACGCGCGGACGGGCGCGGCTCGACCTGGTGGTCGGGCCCGACGGACGGGTGAAGCAGGTGAACGTGCGCAACGCGGTCCGCGGCACCGCCGAATTGATCAACGCCGTGCGGTCCTGGCGCTTCCGACCGGCCATGAGCGACGGCCGTCCGGTCACCGGCTCCTACAGCGTTGAAATCTCCTTCGGGGGGAACGGCTAACGTGGTTTGC
>JAXDJK010000690.1:0-3582 GCA_034665665.1 Acidobacteriota bacterium | reverse complement strand
CGAAGCCCGGCGGATCATCGATCGGATGGATTGCATCAACATGCAGCGCTACGACTGGTCGATCGTCTCCCGGACCGCCGACGCCGCCGCGATCGATCTCGACATCCACGGCTCGATGCTTCCGAAGGCGGCTGGCAGTCCCTATATCGACTTTCCGCGGCGCTGGCGGCTCGACCTGGTCAGGACCGATGACGGCTGGAAGATCGAGCACGCCTTCACCGCCGAGCGGATGGTGGCGCGGGCCATGCGGGACGCGCCGTCGTACGCCGAAGCAGAGCGGATTTTCCTGGCGGCCAGCGACGTCGACACGAAGACCGTGCTCATTGAATACGCGGACCGCCTCTATCCCGACGTGGCGGGTGACATCGACCGCGCCGATTTTGCGCGGCAGCTGGCCTTCGCTCATGGCGGGTTAAAGGAGCAGGTCTTCACGATCCGCGCGCAGGCCATCCTGCGGGTGCAGAATCAGCTTCCGGGAGCACGCGAGCTGGCGCGCGAAGCGAACGCGCTGGCGCAGGCCCGCGGCACCGGCGCCGATCGCGCCGAGGCGCTCTTCACGCTCGGCGTCACCACATGGCTGACCGGCGATACCCCCGGTGCGCGACCGTTCCTCCTCGCTTCCGCCAATCTCGTCGAGGAGACCGACGATCCCATCCTCTCGCTGAAGAGCCTGCACATGTACAACTACGTCTCCGCCAGCACCGGAGACCTGCGTGCGGCGCTCGACGGCGCCGGCCGGCTCGTGCAACTGGCGCAGCACTACGGCTGGCCGGAAGGGGAGGAGGTGGCCACGTTCCTCCTCGCGATCGTTTACGACCAGCTGCGGAATGACGACATGTCGCTGGAGTTGCTCCGCAAAACCAGGCGTCTCGCCGAGGCCAACGTGCACGACGCGTTCATCCCGGACGCCGTCCACGACATCGCCATCGGCGAGGCGAAACTGGGCGACGTCGAGCGGGCCATCGCCACGATGCACGAAGCGATCGGCCTCTTCGGTCAGGACAGCTCCAGAGTATGGTCTGCCTACGTCCAGCTGGCGCGGTTCTACATGCAGCTCGGCCGGCTCGATGCGGCCGACCAGGCGCTGCAGAAATCGGCCTCGTCATTCCAGCCAAACGATGCCGACTCACGCTCCATCATGGTGATGTCGCACCGGACGCGCAGCGAGCTGCGCCTGCTGCAGGGGCGTGCCGCCGAAGCAGTCGAGGCGGCCACGGTTGCCGTGGCCACGACCGGCGATCCCGAGGATAAGCGGTACCTCGCGGAACAAGTGGCGGCCACCATCGTCCTCGGCCGCGCCTTTCGGGCCGCCGGTCGGAAGGAAGAGGCCCAGGCGGCATTGCGCGAAGGCATTGCCCGGTTCGAGGCCAGCCGCGAAGACGTCACCGACAGCGAGCTCTCCCGCATCGCTTTCTTCGCGGACAACCTGCAGGCCTATGTCGAGCTCGCGGAGCTCCTCGTGGAGCAGCACGACGTCGAAGGAGCATTTCGCATCGCCGAGCAGATGAAAGGCCGCGGTCTGCGCGACGTCCTGGCCCGCGGCCGGATCGACCTCGGGGCCACGCTCACGGCCGACGAGCGCAAGCGCCAGGCCGACCTCGAAGCGCGCATCATCGAGCTCAATCGAGCCATTACCGCCGCCACGCTGGCGGGCGGCGTCCGTGCCGAACTGCGGGAGCGGCTGGCCGTGGCCCGGATCGATCTCGATGCCTTCCAGTCCGAGATGCGCCTCCGCCATGCCAGTGTGGCCCGGCAGCGCGTCGACGGCAACGATGTGATCGCCCTTCCGGCGCAGACCACCGGCACGGTGCTCGTTGAATACGTCATCGGCGAGCGGCAGACCACTGCCTTTACGCTCCGCCGCGACACATCGGGCAAGCCGCTGCTGCAGGCCGTGCGCATCCCGATCGGGCGTGAAGCGCTGCAGCACGAAGTCGAGTCATTCGACCGCCTCGTGGCCTCGCGCTCGCTGCGCTATGCCGAGCCGGCACGGCGCCTGTACGACCTGCTGCTCGCACCGCTCGAGGCGCAGATCGCCGGCAGCGATGCGCTCTGCATCGTGCCGGACGGCGTGCTCTGGACCTTGCCCTTCCATGCGCTGATGCCCAGCGCCGGCACGCATCTCGTCGACCGCCGTCCCGTCTACTACGCGCAGTCACTGGCGCTGCTGCGTCATTCCTTCGCACGCGACGAACGGACGGCGCCGACGCTGCTGGCGTTCGGCAACCCCACCATCGGAGCCGCCACCCGCTCCAGCGTACGCTCCGCCTATCGCGATGTGCCGATGGGCGCCCTGCCGGATGCGGAGGACGAGGTACGCTCGCTCTCGTCGCTCTACGCACCGAAACAGCGCCGCACCTACTGGCGCGACGCCGCGCGCGAGGCGGTGTTCAAGGATCAGGCGGAGCACTTCGACATCATCCACATCGCCGCCCACGCCATCGTCGACGACGGCGCCCCGATGTACTCGGCCATCCTCCTGGCCACCGGCGCGAACGAGAGCGAAGACGGCCTCCTGGAAGCGCGCGAAGTGGTCGGCCTGCAGTTGAACGCCCGCCTGGCCGTCCTCTCCGCCTGCGACACCGCCCGCGGCCGCGTCGGCGCCGGCGAAGGCGTAGTCGGCATCGCCTGGGCCTTCTTCGCCGCCGGCTGCCCCACCACCGTCGTCAGCCAGTGGAAAGCCGAATCCCGCGCCACCGCCAAGCTCATGGTCGAGTTCCACCGCCGCCTCGTCGCCGGCGACAGCACCGCCCAAGCCCTCCGCGCCGCCCAGCGCGCCCTACGCGCCACCCCCGCGTACAGCCACCCGTTCTACTGGGCGCCCTTCGTCGCGATCGGCGCCGCCGGCGCGCGGAAGTAGGGAGAGTCAGAAGCGAAATGTTGAATGTTGAATGTTGAATGCGGCTGCGGGTCACGTTGGGGTGATGGTTGCGCGGGGTTTGCGGGTGCGCTTCACCGGCGCGGGCGTGCTTGCGCGGACGCTGTCTTCGGCGGTGGCGAAGAAGGAGCGGCCTCGGACGTTTTCGTCGATCTTCATGCCGTGTTGCATGGGTGGGAAGGCGCGTTGCTCGCAGTCGAGGCGTTCGCAGAGGCGGCAGGTGACGCCGATGGGGACGGCGGCGTCGGTGTTGGCGAGGTCGTAGCCGTCGGCGTAGACGAGCTTCTTCGCTTCGCGCACGGGGCAACCGATACCGACGGCCATGAGCGCATCGCCGGAGGTGTAGCCGTAGCTCTTGCGGATGGTGCGGGCCACGCAGAAGTAGGCGGTGCCGTCGGGCATCTTCGAGAACTGCGTGCGGATGCGGCCGGGGGTGAGGAAGGCGGCGTGGACGTCCCAGCGGGGGCAGGAGCCGGAGAAGCGGGCGAAGCGGATGCCGGTGCCGGAGAAGCGCTTGGAGATGTTGCCGGCGATGTCGACGCGCACGAAGTGGAAGGGGACGCCGATGGAGCCGGGCTTGCGCAGGGAGGTCAGGCGATGGCAGACCTGCTCCCAGCTGGCGGTGTAGTGATGCTGCAGGAGCTCGATGTCGTAGCGCACGTCTTCGGCGATGCGGTAGAAGTCGTCGTAGGGCATGAGCAGGG
>JAXDJK010000689.1:0-5098 GCA_034665665.1 Acidobacteriota bacterium | reverse complement strand
ACCCGCTCGTCTGCGCCACCTTCTTCGCCGTCGGCAGCACGCTCTTCGCCTGGCTCCTGCTGCGCGGCCGGCTGGTGCCGGTGGCCGTGTCCTGGCTGGGCGTGATCGCGTCCGCACTGCTCGTGATCGTGCTGCCGCTGCAACTGGCCGGAGCGCTGGACGGCGCGGTCACGCAGCTCGCGTGGATTCCGATGGCCGTCTTCGAGGTGGTGCTGGCGCTGTGGCTGCTCGTCAAGGGTGTGGCCAGGCCGGTGCACGCGGGGGCCGTTGTCTGATCGCTGGCGTTCACCGGTGGCCTTTTGGTGGTGAGGCGCGGATCCACGTACCATCTCCTGGAAGAGGGCGGGTTCGGCGATGAAGAAAGTGCTCGGGGTGCTTGCGGGGATTGCGCTCGGATTGCTGGCCTACCGGTATGGACGGGGGGCAGGCGCCGAGGCGACGTACAAGTCGTTCGCGGAAGAGGTCCTGCACCGCCGGTATGCGCAGGCCGCGGCGATGGCGGAGGGACTGTCCGCATCCGACCTCGAGAAACTCGGCAGCCAGGAACGGATCGGTGCGGGGCCGGAGATGTTTCAGGCCCTGTTCCCATCGCGGTTCCGGATCGAGTCGCGGGAGGAAGCCGGCGACGGCGCGGTGACGCTGCACGTCCGGCAAACGGTGCTTTTCAATCCGGCGGGTGTGGAGTCGGTCACCCGTCCGGCCATGTTCGCGGAGCTTGCGCAGGTGGTCACGCTCCGAAAAGGAGACGGCGGCTGGCGCGTCGTAGCGTTCTCGAACGCTTTCGAAAAGATGGATTCGGTGCGGACGCGGTAGATGCGCTACTCTCGGCCAGCGTCTGGATCGCGTGCTAACATCTCCGTCAGGCAGCGCACCTATGGCAGTCGCAGATACGACGCTTCACGTTGAGCTCGACTTCTTCGAAGAGCACCGGGCCGAGTTGCTCGGGCGCGCCAAGGGTAAGTACGCGTTGATCAAAGGGCACCGGCTGGTGGACGTATTTGACAGCGAAACCGACGCGATCCGGCGCGGCTACCACGAGTTTGGCAACGACGCCTTTCTGGTCAAACACATCATCGATGTGGAAGTGCCATTTAATTTCACGTCGTTCAACGTCGGGATCTAGCGGATTGCCGTCCTTCACTACTGCAGTCGGCGATCTGCTCGTCGGTGGCCCGGTCGTGCAGGTCCTGGTCGGGCCGTCGAAAGCCCTTCTCGAATCCCTTGCCGGAGCGGCAGGGACGCTCATGGCGCCTGTGCAGGTCACGGCGCTCGTTGATACCGGCGCATCGGGCACAGTACTCAACCCAGCGATCATTCGACAGCTAGGGCTGAACCCGGTCGGAACGGCTCTCATCCACACCCCGTCCACGACTGCTCCCGTCCAATGCAACAGGTATCAGATCAACGTCTACTTCCCTCAAGGTGTGGTGGTTGAGGATGTCGTCGCGATCGAAGCGCCGCTCGGCGGACAAAGCATTCAGTGTCTGATTGGTCGTGACGTTCTACGGAATGGACTGCTCGTTTACGTCGGCCACGCGAACCAGTTCACGTTAGCGTTCTGAGGCCGTGGTGCCGTCGCGGCTTGTGCGATAAGGTGCGGTAACCCGTGAGCGTCGCTGAATTTCTTCTCGCACTGATTGCCATCTTCGTGGCGGCGAAGGTGTTCGGCGAGCTCGCCGAGCGGGTCGGGCAGCCGGCCGTGCTCGGGGAGCTGATCGGCGGGGTGGTGATCGGCGTCTCGGGGTTTGGACTCGTGCATCCGCATGACGTCACCATCCACCTGCTCTCCGAGCTCGGCGTGATCCTGCTGCTGTTCCTGATCGGGCTCGAGACGGACCTCAAGAAGCTGATCGCGGTGGGCGGGCCGGCTACGGCCGTGGCGGTCGTGGGTGTGGCCCTGCCGCTGGCGGGCGGGATCGCCTTCGGGCATCTGCTCGGGTTGCGGTTCATGGTCTCGGTGTTCCTCGGGGCGGCGTTGACCGCGACGTCCGTGGGGATCACGGCGCGCGTGCTCTCGGACCTCGGTCATCTGAAGGACGACGAGTCGCAGGTGATCCTCGGCGCGGCGGTGGTGGACGACATCATCGGCCTGGTGCTGCTCACGCTGGTGGGGACGCTGGCACAGGGAGGGGAGCTGACGTTTCTCGGCGTCGGCAAGATCATCCTGGTGGCCTTCGGCTTCGTGCTGCTGGCCATCCTGATCGGCTCGCAGCTGGCGCCGGCGCTGATCCGGGTCATCGACCGGATCGACATGGCCCGCGGGCTCTTCTTCGCCTCGCTGGTGTTCGCCCTGGCGCTGGCGCTGATCGCGGACAAAGTGGGCTCGGCCATCATCATCGGCTCGTTCGCGGCGGGGCTGGTGCTGGCGCGCACGCATCGCGGGAAGGACATCGAGCGGGAAGTGCACGACGTGGCGCAGTTCTTCATCCCGATCTTCTTCGTGGTGGTGGGCGCGGCGGTGGATCTGAGCAGCATCAATCCGTTCCACGCGGACAGCCGGAGGTTCCTGCTGATCGGCCTCGGGCTGACGGCCGTGGGCGTGATCGGCAAGGTCGCGGCGGGATTCGTGGTGTGGACGAAGGGGATGCGGCGCCTGGTGATCGGCGTGGGGATGATCCCGCGCGGCGAGGTGGGGTTGATCTTCGCCACGATCGGCCTGTCGTCGAAGCTGCTCTCGCCCGGGCTCTACAGCGCGGTGGCGCTCATGGTCATGCTGACCACATTCATGTCCCCGCCGCTGCTGCGCAAACTGCTGGTCCCGGGCACGCCGAGCAAGTTGGACGGCCATTCCGCCGACTTTGTCATGGACGCACCGCAGGACCGCGAGGACGACCAGCCGCCGCCGTCCTCGCGTCCCATGCTGTGACCGCGCTTACGACACGCGGCGCTTGATGGTCTGGAACTGCGGCTCGTCGACGATGCCGCTGCTGCCCAGCTGGTCGGCGCGTTTCTGGGCGTCGCGGATGCGCTCTTCGATGGCGGGGTGCGTGGCGAAGAACTGCTCGACGCGGCCGGGCGACGTGCGCTGCTGCTCGAGGAGTTTCTGGAACATCGAGGGCATGCCGTGCGGGTCGTAGCCGGCGGCGGTCATGGACTTGATGCCCAGCTCGTCGGCCTCGCGCTCGGCCTCGCGGCTGAAGCGGGCCACGGCGCCGCCGGCGATGATCTGCGCGGCGATGTCGGCGACCTGACTCGGGTTTTGGCCGAGGACCAGGCCGGCCAGGATGGAGAGCCCGTATTGACGGGAGATCTGCTCGGTGGAATGACGGGCTACCACGTGGTTGATCTCGTGGGCCAGCACGCCCGCCAGTTCGGAGGCGTTGCCGGCGGCGGCGATCAGGCCGGTGTTCACGTAGACGTGGCCGCCCGGAATGGCGAAGGCGTTGATCTCGGGGGAGTTGACGACGTGGAACTGGAAGGGGAGATTGGCCATGGCCGTGGTCGACACGATCTTCTGGCCCATCTGCCGGACGTAGGCGTTGACGTCGGGATCGTTGTTGAGCTGGACCTGGCTGGCGACCTCCTGCGAGACCTGCTGCCCGAGTTTCCACTCATCCTCGATCGAGACCAGGTTGAAGTCCCCGCCGGCACCTCCCGAGCCGCAGTTCATGGCCAGGAGGGTGACGAGCACGAGCGCAATGGATGTGTGCTGCTTTTTCATGAGCAACCACGTTGTGCAAATCGAGCGCCCGGGGTTTGCGTCCGGCGCGCGTCCTGCAATTTGCGGCAGTCATGAGCGAACAGAAATTGATCGAACAGCTCCTCGTGCGGGCCGCCGAGGATGCGCGGGAGTTCCGCAGGAAGTATCCGGATGACGAGCCCAACGAGCGGTGGCTGGACAACAGCTACACGGCCGTGCTCCCGCTGGCGCAGGACGAGTCGGGGTACAACGCCGGGCCGGGTCCGCATCCGGAGCTTTTCGACGTGTACCGCGGCGAAGTGCTCCGGCTCCTCGGCAGCGGCGGCGCGCCACGCGAGGCGACGGAGCGCGATCGAGTGGACGGCGGGGAGCTCGCGCAGGGGCCGACGCGCGGGGAGGGGTGAGGCGGGGGAAAGGCTTGAATGCAGAACGCAGAGCGCAGAACGTTGAATTGAGAAAAAACCAGGACCGGTGGCGGTCGGCGAGTGCCGCGTGACGGTCAATTCCAAGGCGAGTTACCGCGTCCGGGCGTCTCGCCCGCGATTACCGGAGCGCAGGCGTCCCGCCTGCAGGCCCGTGGGAAGCTGGCGCTGGAACAACGGTGTCCTGACTCGGGAGGCCGGTGCTGAAGCGACATGGTCCCAAGCGCGCGCGGACGAGACGTCCACGGGCCCTGCCGGCGAGACGCCTGCGCTCCGGACGCTCCGCATCCGTCAACCGCTCGTACTTGGCCGGCACGTTTGGACTGACGACGACCTCAGGCGCCGCTTTGTCGCGGCGCAAGGACGACGGTGCTACAGCGGGGCCGCGCGGGCGAGAGCGGTGCGTCGCCGTGCACGTCGTCCCGCCGATCACTACATAGGCCACGCCTTCTCTGTTGAGTGATTCGAGGAGATCGGCAAAGCCCTTCGTCACGGTCGAATCCTCTCACTGCCCACAGTTCATAGGTGGCATCGAGAAGCGCAATCATCGCTTCCATGCGCTCGGCGGGCGTGGCGGCAAGCGCGTCGTCCACTTCCGCGAGCATGATCTGCTCGCGAGAGGCATTCAGCGGCAGGCGACGCGCCTGGGCGCGATGATTTTCCATCGACTCATCGTACCGCAGAGGGGGAGACCGACGATGGGCCGCCGGCGGGCGTGCACGGCGCATCGCCGTGCACGAGAAAAAACCAAAACCAGAACCGGTGGCGGTCGCGGAGCGCTTTCTTCATTTAACGTTCTGCGCTCTGCGTTCTGCGTTCACGCCTTTGACCGGGAAGCCCGCTCCTCTCCCGGCTGTTCCCCGCGCAGGATGCTCCGCCGCCTCGGCTCGCTCGCGATCGCGTTTCTCCTGGCACTGCCGGCTGCGGCGCAGCTGGCGGGGGAGGCGAGCCGGTATCTGAAGGATGCCGCGGCTTCCCCGGTGAAGTGGCAGGCTTGGGGCGAGGGGGCGTTCGGGCGGGCGAAGCGGGAGAAGAA
>JAXDJK010000688.1:0-7940 GCA_034665665.1 Acidobacteriota bacterium | reverse complement strand
TACCACGTGCGGTTGCCGAACGTGATGACCGTGCCGTTGTCCTGCAGCCCTCCGGCCAGCAACGTCGGGTATTTCCGGTTCGAGACCAGGTAGTTGAACATCGAGATGACCATCCCGTGCGACGCGTCGGTCCAGTGCCACTCCGGATCGGCGAAGTCGGCGCGGTCGATGCCGCCGTCATTGCCGACGAAGAGGATCTTCGGATCGTCCGGATCGAAGGCCAGGGTGTGGAAGTCGGAGTGCGCGTCGTTGTGGTACTTGGGGTCTTTTCCGGGTGAGATGTTCTCCCACTCCTGGCCGCCGTCGACCGACATCCACATGTTCATGCCACCGGCGTAGACACGCAGCGGATCCTTCGGATCGACCTCGATCAGCGTGTTGAACCAGCACATCCCTTCGTCCGCCAGGAGGCCGTTCCCCTCGCTGAAGGGGAGGACGTCCCAGGCCGTGCCGTCATTGCCCGGCTCGGCCGCCGTGGTGGTCGTGTAGACACCGGCCATCGTCCCGTTGATATGCGAGACCTTCGTATAAAGGATGGACGGATTGGACTCCGAGAGGGCCAGGCTCAACGTTTCAGCCATGCTCAGGTCGATGCCGCTGTCCTTCTTGTCCCACACCGTGTTGGCGCTGGAGTCGGTCTTATAGATTCCGACCGGCTTGGCCGGGTCGTCCCAATCCTTGCGCACGCCGGCGTATATCGTTCGCGGCGTCGATGAGAAATCGATGGCCAGATCGTGCGTCAGGCGGGTGAATCCCTTGAACGGCACATCGAAATCGACTCCGCCGTTGGCATTGTGCTTTCCGCGCCAGACGCCGTTCGTGGCCGCGACCCAGATGTCGTTCGAGGCGGGATCGGGATCGATGCGGATGCGGTAGATGATGATGTTGTTGAAGGCCTTGGTGGGCTGGAACCACGTGCCGGGCGCGCCGTGCGCCGTCGACATCCACAGCCCGTTGCCCTTCTCGTAGATGCTGAGATTGCGATCGCCCGCGCCGGCGAAGATCTCGTTCGTCTTGACCGGATTCACGGCCACGGCGCTGAACCGCTGGGCCAGCATGATCTCGTCGGAGACGCGCTGCCACCTCCGGCCGCCGGTCTGCGACCGCCACAAGCCGCCCACCGTTCCGGCGTACATGTTCTGTTTCTCGACCGGGTCGACGGCCAGGGAGATCACCCGGCCGTTGATGTTCGTCGGTCCCGCGCTCGTCCACGCGCAGCCGTTGACGTCGGCGCCCGGCGCGTTGCTGCGGGTCTTGCGGATGCTCTCCCGCGTGAAATCGAACTGCGTGCCGGCCGGCAGATGCCGCTCGCCATTGGCGCGCCGCATGGCCTGCAGCGTCTCGTAGTCCCGCAGGCGCTGGGCGTGATCCGCGTAGCTCGACTGCCGGTACATCTCCAGCATGCGCCCCAAGTCCTCTTCGCCGAAGACCTTACTGCACAGCAACAACACACACGCGATTGCCAGAAAACGTGCTCGCCTCATGTTCATCCCCCTGTGCGGAGGAAGCTAGATCGCGCGCGCCGAAAGGTCCTGACGGTTCGGTGACCCTTTGGTGACTACGGCGGCCCGTCGCCGATCTGATCGCTCCCGAACAGGGCCGTCAGCTTCCGGCGAGAGAGCGGACGGTGCGCAGCATGACCGCGGCGTCGACCGGCTTCGCGAGCTGATCGAGAAAACCGGCTGCGAGGATGCGCTCGCGGTCGTCCGGACGGGCGAAGGCGGTGAGGGCGATGGCGGGGACGTGGCGGCACGACTCGACGGCGCCGTCGCGGATCTTCATCATCAGCGTGCATCCGTCTTCGCCGGGCATGGCGATGTCGCTCAGCACGACGTGCGGCGTGCGCGCTCGCAGCGCATCCAGCGCCGCCGGCGCCGAGGCCACAGCCACGACGGAGGCACCGTGCCGTTCGAGCGTTTTGGTCAGCATCACGCGCGTGTCGTCGTCGTCTTCGACCACCAGCACGTTGACGCCGGCCAGCGATACCACGGCAGAATCGGCCGAAGAGGCCGTTGCCGCGGCCTCCTCCTGTTGCGGCGACAGCGGAAGCGTCAACGTGAAGACGGAGCCCTGACCGTCGCCGGCACTCTCGGCCGTCACCGAGCCGCCATGCAGCTCCACGATCGATTTGACGATGGCCAGACCGAGCCCCAGGCCGCCGTGTGCACGCGTCGAGGTGCTGTTGCCCTGCCGGAACCGCTCGAACACCGCCGGCAGCAGCCAGCTCGGAATGCCTTGTCCGGTGTCGCGGACCGACACCCGGACCGATCCCTCCAGGGACGTCAGGTCGATCCGGATCGCGCCGCCTTCCGGGGTGAACTTCACGGCATTCGACAGCAGATTCCAGATCACCTGCTGGAGGCGTGCGGCGTCGCCCGCCAGCGTCCCGCGGACGGCGTCGTATGCGATCTCGAGGCGCAGCGATTTCGCGGTGATACTCGGCTGGATCGTCTCGACCGCCGACTGGATGACGGCGGCCAGATCGACCGATCCCATCTCGAGCTGCAGCTTGCCGGTCACGATCCTGGAGACGTCGAAGATGTCGTCGATCAGCCTGGCCTGCGCGCGAATGGAGCGCTCGATCGTCTCGACGGCGAGCCGGAACGTCTCCGGCGCGAGGTCGGTGAGCCGGAGCATCGACGCCCAGCCGAGCGCCGAGGTCATGGGCGTCCGCAGCTCGTGTGACAGGGTGGCCAGAAACTCGTCTTTGGCGCGGTTGGCCGCCTGCGCTTCGCGATACAGCCTGGCGTGGTCGATGGTATAGCCGGCGCGGCGTCCGACCTCGACGGCGAGGGCGAGGTCGTTTTCGTCATAGCGGCGCGCCGGATCGCCGGAGACGATCGAGATCGCACCGAACACCCGGCCGGCGGCGCTGAGCGGGACGACCATGAGCGACTCGCACCCCAGTCGTTCGTCGATGCTTCCGGCCAGTTCTTCGCCGCGCTCCTCCAGCAGGATCGGCGTCCCGGTCTCGAGGACACGCCGGACGAGGTCGAGCTCCACGTGCCGGAGCAGCCCGGCGGTGTCTGCGTCGCGGTGAGCCGCCGCGATCCGCGAGACAACTCCGGTTTCCACGATGTCGATGACGCACCAGTCCCCGAGCTCCGGGACGATCAGATCGGCGAGGCGCGAGAGCGTCTGCTCGCCGTCCAGGGACGCATTGAGCACGCCGCTCGCCTCGGCCAGAAACGCGTTGCGGCTCTCGGCGCGCTTGCGTTCGGTGATGTCCATCGTCACGCCGCGGCTGACCAGCGTCCCGTTGATGATCCTGTGCGCGCTGCGCACTTCGATCCAGATCAGACGGCCGTCGCGCCTGCGCAGCTTGTAGTGATGCAGGGCGGGCGCGCCATGGTGAACGGCCCTCGCGGCGATGCCGCGCATTTCGCCCTCCATCCGTTCGACGATGATCCGGCTCCAGAAGCGGGGGTCGCGATACCACTCGGCGGCCGTATATCCGGTGAGCTCCTCGACGCCGTCGCTGACGAACGTCACCTGCTGTTGGTCCGGATACTCGCCGACCGTCTCCCAGACCATCCCCGGCACGTTCGCCACCGTGGCTTCGAGGCGCTCGCGCTCTGCTTCGAACGCGTGCTCCGCGACGATGCGGGTGACCCCGAATGCGATCTGTCCGGCGATCGTTTTCGCCAGCGCGACCTCCTCGGCCGTGAACGCGTGCGGCGAGGCGTAGTACAGCATGAACTTGCCGATGACGCGATCGCGATGCGTGAGCGCGAAAAAGCCGAGCGCGCGAATGTTTTCGCCGCGGAAGACGTCGATGTAGCTCGCCAGCGAGGGATCGAGCTCGGCGTCGGGAACGAGCACAGGCTCGGGGTTCTCGGTCTCAGGACGCCACGGCGTGTGGCCGTTCACGGCGCGACGGTAGCCGTCGGAGATCCCGCGCCACGCGACGAAGCTCATCACCTCGTCCGCGTCGAACAGGAGAATCGACGCGCGCTCGACGCCGAGCGATTCCTGCAGGCATTCGAGCGATGCCGCGTAGACCTCCTCGACCGACGCGGCACGGCTCAGCCGATCCGTCAGACGGGCCAGGGAGCTCAGCTTGTCGAGGAGCATCGTGGTAATTGTACGGGGCTCCTCCGTCTGCGTCATCTGCGAGTAGGGTGTGCGTCGGGGTCATGTCTTCGGTGTTTGCTGCAGAAAAAAAACGAAGACCGAAGGTCTGACCCCACCCCTTCGCGGACCCAGCAGAACGAAGAGTTTCCTACCACTACACCGCTTGCGGCTCACCGCGCAGTGACTTCCGGAGCTCATCGGCCACCGCGTGCGGGATGTCGTAGAGGCTGAGAATCAGCTCCAGCACGGTGACCAGATACACCTCAGGCACCCGAAAGTCGCCGTAGACGCGGCCGTGCAGGAGCGGCGGCAAAGCGGACGTCTCGTCCCCTTCCAGCAGCAAAGGCAGGACCGTCCGCTTTTCCTTTTCGCTTCCGATCATGCGCTTTCCGATGAGGTCTCCCTCCGCGGCAACGACGAACCCGCCCATCGGCTCCTGGTTGTCGTACTTTCGCCGGTAGAGGGGTGTACCGATCACGATCACGTAGCCGGCTTGCCCGACACGGTCGACGAATCGCGGCACGCTCGAGCCGATGCGGGTTTCCCACCGGTCCAGGATGACGTTCACGTCTGCTTTCAACAGATCGGTCGCGAGCCGTTCCACCCAGCGCTCGTGCACCGGCTCGCCCCAGGCATAGCTGATGAAGCATTCCGGCCGTGGGAGGTCACGGTCGACTACGTGGGCCTTGAGGCGGAAGAGTGCCCGCTCGAAGCGGGAGCGCTGATCGGCGCCGCGACACTGCTCGTCGACGTGGTTCTGCTCCTGCCGGGTCAACTGAATCGGCTGGTCGGCCTTCGGCAGGGCCAGCTTCTCGCCGCAGTTCGGGCAAAACGCGAACGGCTGGTTCGTTCGCTCGCGCAGGACCGCGCGGTGCAACGGGTGCCCCTGCGAACAGACCACCGGGTCGAACCGAAGCACCGTCACGTCGCGGCGGGCCAGGAAGCTCTCGAACAGGCCTTGAAATAGCGTCCGGATCGGCGCGCCGACGTTCCGGCCGAAGGAGAGGACGAGATCCAGCTCCCCTTCGCGCTCGTGTTCTAGGCGGAACCCGCACGCGCGACCATCTGTGAACTCGTACCTCGCCTGGTTGCGCCACTGATTCGTCCGGGTGAAGGTCTCGGTGTACCCGAGGAGCACGACCAGCGAGGCGTACACATTCTCCACGGCGCCGCTGACGGTGTACGCCACCCCATCCTCGGTCGGCTCTTCATCGAGAAGCGGCTTCTTCAGATTGATCAGCTCCGGGAAGACCAGATATGACCGGCCGCTCAGCGGATCGGTCTGGCGGAAGCAGACGTAATGCTCGAGGAAGAGGGCCGCCGCCGAATCGACGAGGATCTCGCGATCCGCGGGAGCCAGTGCTTCGATGTCCTGGATCGGGTACTGGCCCGACAGGAGTGCCTGCTCTTCCAGCGAGCCGAGTCCCTTCGCGTTCGCGCGCGCGGCAATGACGAGCGACGCGGCCACGTTGTTCAGCAGCTCCGGTACGAGCAGGATGCGCGGCTCGCCACGGGAGGTCCGGAGTTGCGCGACGTAGCCGTGCCTGGCCAGGTGGCCAGCGGCGGTGAGCATCTCGTCGTCCGTGAACTTCCACTTTCCGGCCCCCTTCTCCAGCCGCTTCCGCAGTTCGGCGGGGGTGAGGATCAGCTTCTTTCTGCGCCGGTCTTCCTTCAGTGCGAGGACGTGGTCCTTGATGCGTTTGAACGTAGTGGTCGTGACCGTGGCCGGCTTGTCGTCCCAGGCGATCGATTGCTGCAGGCGCTCGATGACGTCGTCGATGCCCAGGCCCTTCAGCGCGCTGGTCCGCAGCCAGCCCTTCACTCCGCGGCTGCGGCAGAAGGCGTCGAGCTCTTCGCCGGTGAGCCGGCCCGTGCCCCGGTCGACGCGTGCGGCGATGAGGATCGCCGCGGGCGTCCTGCCGCCGCCACCGACGCGCAACTGCTTCAACCAGAACTCCACCCCTTTCATGGGGTCCTCGGCATGCGTCGGATCGAATACCACCAGCGCGATGTCCGCGTCGTCGACGAACAGCGCGTGGATCATGCGGTAGTCGGGCTGGCCGGCGAGGTCCCAGAGGATCGCTTCGCACTCCGTGCCGTCGCCGCGGGACGTTTTCAGCTGGTCGAGCAGCCAGAACTGCTGCCCGTGCGTCGATGAGTGTTCCTTGTATGAACCGTGCGCAAGCCGCCAACCGAGACCGCTCTTGCCGACGCCCGAGTCGCCCACCAGTACGATCTTGACGGTTTTGTAGGCAACGGCGGGGGCGAGGGTACGCGCTTCGGCAGTCAGGAGATCGACGTCGAATTCGTGGAGGCGGATCGACTTGCAGTCTCGGCTGACGCTGGCGAGCCATGGCCATTCCGGGTGAAAGGCAAGCGCATTCCATGAAGCAGAGGTTTCCCAGAGCGGTTTCCATGTTCGCGCATCCCATAGTCGAACATAGCCCTCCCTGCCTGCAGACGCGAGCAGCCGACTGTCATCTGAGATCGCGACGCGGTAGACATCACCTGTGTGCCCCTCGAGGACGGCGATTGTCTTGAAATCTTCGCAGTCGACGATCCGTATCTCTTTGCTTGCGCTCCCTGCCGCAAGCCGTGCGGAGTCCGGCCACCAGGCAGTATCGTAGTACGCCCCTTGCCTCGATGACGATCGAATCTCTCCTGTTGCGATATCGACGATGCCCACCCCCAAACCAGCGACTGCGAGGTGGCGACCATCGGGCGACCATCGAAGGCCTACGCCACCGAAGTCGCTCGCGTACAGCACATCGCCCGCTGCGCTCCAAACGATCGTGCGCGCGTCGAATGTGCCAACAGCCAACTGGCGGGCGTCCAGTGACCACGCCATCGCATGAACCGGTGAATCTGAGGATGGCAGCTTTCGGACGATTTCGCCGGTGAATCCGCGACTGATGGTGATGTCTTGACCCAATGCGACCGCGAGCAACAGCTCATTGGTTTGGAAGCTCAGGGCCACCTCGACATCGTCCTGCTCCAACTCCACAACCCGAGCACACTCCCCGGTTTCGACATCCCAGATTCGAATGGTCCCATCCCATGACCACGAGGCGAGCTGCTTTCCGTCGGAAGACCACACAATGCTCTTGATCGGACGGGTATGTCCGCTGAGCTTCCGGACCTCCCTCACACCCGGAGGGAGCTTCGGTCTCCGTCTTTTCGCAGGGGGCACGAGCCCCATTCTGCCGTATGTAGGAGTGCGGTGGCGAGGCGAGGATCGTCCGGCACGACGGCTCAGCGGGGCGACTTCAGGCCGGCGAGCACCCGGTCCAGATGCCGTGTGACTTCCATCCACGCATCGTCGACGCGGTCGTGCTGGCTGATCGCCTTGCCGCCGGGGCGGATGGCCTGGATTGCACCGAGCTCCCCTTTGTCGGTGCGGCAGGGGCGCACCTCAATCGGCACCACGACGCAGTCTTTGCGCGCCAGCGCGGCGGGAACTTCTTTCTCCATCGCGTACTGGGAGGCGAGGAAGGAGGGACTGAGGAGCAGGATCACAATGACGGCGTGGTCGAGCACCCGCACAATTTCCCCTTCCCAGCGCTGCCCGGCGTCGATCTGCCGGTCCGCCCATACCGTCAGTTCGCCCTTGCGTTCGAACGGCACCAGCGCCTCGCGGAGCTGGTCGTAGTAGACCATGTCTTTGTGCGAGTAGCTGATGAAGACCGGCCAGCCGCTTCTGAAGAGCTGGCGCAAGTTTAGCCAGCTCCGCGCGCCGGGGATGTCCACCCCGTCGAGCAGCTCCTCGACGCTCAGGTCGACCACATCCGCGCCGATTTCGACGGCGATCTGCTTCCGATTCGCACGCTCGTACTTGAGCAGCGTCTCGTAATAGACGGTAGCTCCGG
>JAXDJK010000687.1:0-2660 GCA_034665665.1 Acidobacteriota bacterium | reverse complement strand
CAGCCACGAGCGGCGCACATGGCTCCACGCAACAGCTCCCTGTCTGGCACCGGCAGCGCCTGTGGCTATACAAGAGCGGCGGGAAAGCGCCGCACTCCAAACGCTTCGCGTAGTCCTTTCACCCTCTCCGTACAAACCCCAGCACTTCCTCGGCGGCACGCACTCCGTGCTCGAGGGCTTCCTCCATCAGGGCTACGCCGCTGAGGTCCGTGTTGGCGAAGTGGATGGTCCGGTATGGGGTGGCGGCTTCGCGGCGGGCGGCGCTCCAGAGGAAGCCGGGGGTGGGGCGGATCATGGCGTGGCCCCAGCGCATGACGTCGAGGCGGGTGGTGAGCCGGCGGATGTCGGGGTGGGCGCGTTCGAGGTCGCTGAGGGCGATCTCGGCCCATTCGTCGCGGCCGAGGGAGAGCAGGCGCTCGCGGGCCACGCGGGGGTCGGCGTCGCAGAGCGGGTAGTAGTACGTGAAGACCGTGGGGCCGTGATCGAGACCGCGCTGGTGGGTGGCCACGACGTAACCGAGAGATGGGCTGTCGTATAGAACGTTGTCCCACGCCAGGGGGAAGCCGTCGCCGCTGCGCGGGCGATCGCGCAGGGTGAGGTTGGCCACCATCCAGGAGCCGTACGTGAACGCGCGCGCTTCCGGCGGCGGTGCCTCGCGCCAGGGGGCGATCACGTGCGGGGCGATGAAGCGCGGCGCGGCGAAGATGACCCGTTTGGCGCGGATGCCGACGGATTCCGCGCCGGAGATGGCCACCACCTCGGCGCCCGCGTCCGTCGGAACGATGTTCGCCACCAGCCAGCCGGTGCGCACGTTCGCGGAGCGCGCGAGGTGCGCCACGAAGCGGCCGTTCCCTTCGGGAAAGGTGATCAGCGGCCGGCTCTCCTCCCCCGGCTTCTCCACGCGCGAAGCAAAGTAGAACAGCCCCGCCCAGGCGCTGGTGTGCTCGAGCCGCAGACCGTAGTCATCGCGGCAGGCGTAGTCCACCAGCCAGCGCAGACGTGCCGAGGTCAGGCCGCGTGCGTCCAGCCAGGCGCGCATCGAGAGGCGGTCCAGCGCCGTCACCTCCGCATCGTCGGAGCCGAAGCGCGTGGGGATCACGAAGGCGCGGCGGCCTTTGCCATCGCGCCAGGCCACCCACTTCGCCACCTCCGCTTCGAAGGCATGCAACTGGCGCAGGTCCTCGTTCGACGCGCCGGCGTAGAGATACAGCCCCTCGTACCAGCGCCCGCTGGCGAAGATGCGCTCCTCCGGATCGCGGCAGAGGAACTGCTCGGCCGGCGACGCACCGTCCATCACTCCCATCTCGGAAAGCAGCCGCCGCAGCGTGACGTTCTCCGGGGACGGCTCCGGCACGTAATGCGCGCCCCACGGATGCGCGCTCACCGGCGAGACCCCACTCCGCGCCGTCCCGCCCACGGCCGGCTCCAGCTCCAGCACGACCACGTCGCGCACGCCCGCCTGCGCCAGCCGCCACGCCGCCGCCAGCCCCGCGATGCCGGAGCCGACGATCACCACGTCATGTGTCTCCCAGCGCGACGGCGTGACCGCGATCGCCTCGCGCAGCTTGTGCCCCACGCGATCCGATGCGCCCACCAGCTCCCCCGGCGGCAGCGTCACCCGTTCGTTTCGTGCGCGGCAAGCCATCGCGGCGCCGAGAAACGACACCAGCAGCTCGCGGCGGTTCAGGACCACCGTCGCCACTCCTCCTCGTAATAGCGCACCAGCATCTGGTTATCGAGGCGGTTCACCTCCACCGGCACGGAGCCCATATCCCGGGCGAAGACGAACATCGCGCCGAGCGTGGCGTCGTCGAGATAGCGCACCGGCACGGCCACGTGCGCCGGCGCGGCGAACGGCTGCATGCGCGCCAGGGCGAAGCCCCACACGCCGAACGAGGGCACGGTGGTCTGGTACGGCCGCACCGACCACCCGGCCGCTTCCATCGTCCGGATGATGCACCAGTCCGACTGCCGTGCGAACAGCGGCGAGGTGCATTGCACCGAGATCGCGGCATCGGGAGTGAGCCGGGCCCGGAGGAGGCGGTAGAAGCGCGTCGTGTACAGCTTGCCGAGGGCGAAGGAGTTCGGGTCGGGGAAATCGATGATGGCCGCGTCGAAGCGGTCGCGCTCCTTCTCGATCCAGACGAAAGCGTCCTCGTTCACGATGCGCACGCGCCGGTCCCGCAGCGACTGGCCGTTCAGCCGTCCTAGCGGTGCGAACGTGCGCGACAGGCCGGTCATCTTCGGATCGAGATCGACCAGCGTGACCTGCTCGATGCCCGGGTACTTCAGCACCTCGCGCAACGCCAGACCGTCGCCGCCGCCGAGGATCAGCACCCGCCGCGGCGGACGCGCGGCCGCGGCCATGGCCGGATGCACGAGCGACTCGTGATACCGGTACTCGTCCGCGGAGCTGAACTGCAGGTTGCCGTTGAGGAAGAGCTGGAAGCCGGCCCGTCCCTGGGTGATGAGGATGCGTTGATACGCGGAGGTGGTCGTGTAGATGATGTCGTCCGAGTACAGCTGATCCTCGGACAGCGTGGTCAGGCGATCCGCCTCCACCATCGCCACGATCAGGATCACGCTCACGAGCACTGCCCGCGCCCGCAGCATCCCCACACCGCGCAGGAGCGGACGCAGAAGGAACGTGCCGTACAGCC
>JAXDJK010000686.1:0-3922 GCA_034665665.1 Acidobacteriota bacterium | reverse complement strand
AGAAGCTCATTCACCCGCTCCGCCGCATCCGTCTGCACAAAGTGCCCGGCGCCGGGAATCCGCTCGATCCGCAGGTCCGTCACCCACTCATCGAAGTCCTCGGTGGTGGCGCGGATGAAGACCTGCTCGTTCTCGCCCCAGATCATCAGCACGGGGATGTCGATGCGGCGGATGCGCGGGCGGAGCTGGCCGCGCGTGGTGCGGAGGGCGCCGTAGTAGTGGAGCATCGTCTTGAGTGAGCCGCGCCATGCCCGGCGGTAGGTGCGGATCTCCTCCGCGGTGAATTTGCCCATGCGCCGCAGCATCCGCCCGCCGAAAAGCTTCATGAAGATCACCGGCAGGACCGGCAGCGCGAAGAAGAGCTGGTACGCGGCGCGGAGCTTCTGCTCGCGGCTGCGCCGCAGCTCGCGCGAGTAGGGGATCGGGTGGGGGATGTTCAGGATGACCAGGCGCCGCACGAGATCGGGCCGGGTCATGGCCAGGAACCAGGCCACCAGGCCGCCCCAATCGTGTCCCACCACGATGCACGGCGCGCCGCCGAGGCGCTCGATCAGCGCGGCCACGTCGCCGACGATCTCCAGGAGCGCGTAGTCCGACACCTTGCGCGGCTTGGGGGAGAGGTTGTAGCCGCGGAGGTCGGGAGCCACCACCTGGAACCCGGCAGCGGCGAGGGGGGGAATCTGTTTCCGCCAGGAGTAGCGGAACTCCGGAAAACCATGAAGGAGGACGACCAGAGCGCCGTCCCCCTCCGTGGTGAAGCTCAGCTCGACCGGACTCACGCCTTATCGCGGTTCGCTGCTGCGTAGATCAAGCCGACGCCGACCGCGAGTGCGGCCACACCGGCTGCCACTTTGCCCGGGTTCTCCTTGGCGTAGGACGTGGCCTTGTTGCTGCCGTCCTTCAGGTACTCGCGGGCGGTGTTCATGTATTCATCGAGGTCGACGCTCTGCCACTGCCCCTTGAGGCTGTCGATCATGTCGGAGGTGATGCCGATCTTGCCGAGGAACTGCTCGAGGCCGCCAGTCGTGGACTGGCCGCAGGTCGCGCAGATGCCGCTGTCGCCGGTGCCGCCAGAACCGCCGGAGCTCGTGCCTCCGATGCCGCCGACCGTGCCGCCGCCCATCGAGCTGCTGCCGCTCCCGCTGCCGACGTCACTGCCCGACATCGAGCCGCCGCCGCTGCCAGTACCACCACCGAAACCACCGCTGCCAACCGGGTTGTCCTGATCCATTTGATGCCTCCTTCTCTTCTACTGATTACTACCGCTTACTGATGAATCTTACCGACTGCGTGATTCGTCCCGGCTCTCTCCGGGCTCATACGTCCGTCCGCGCGTACCGATGCGCGGATCGCCCGATTTGTTCGTATAGCGATCTTCGTCGTTCCAGCGCTCGTCGGCCACACCGGTCGCGAACTCCTGGTCCTGCTGGTGATCGGCGCCGTCGCTGCGGAAACCTGCCTTGGAGCTGGTCCCGGACGGCGTGTAGGTATCGGCGAGGATGTCCATCGGAATGTCGCTCTGCCGGCGGACGCCGCGCGAGGCGGTCTGCCCTCCCGACTGATCGACGCCGCGGGACGTGCCTGGTTCCGTGAGCGGGGTGCTGGTTGCACGGCCCTTCCCACGGCCGAGGACGTTACGGACGGCCGAGAAGATCCGGCCGAGCGGGCCGCCGCTTTCCACGGACTGCGTACCTTTGCTGCCAGCCTGAGTCTTCGCTGACGAGGATTTCTTCCCCGCCACCGACTTCTTGCTCGTCTGAGGTTTGCGTGACATATCGAAAATGTCCTTTCGTGGTGCGTTGTCGCACGCGAAAGTACATTGCAAGAAGCGCGGCAGAATCCGGTGTCCGAGCTGTGCGAACATGCACTGATGCGACTCCGCCTTTCTTTCTCCCTCGTCGCGCTCTTCGCCGCCGCCAGCGTCCTCGGCCAGCAGACCCAGAAACCGCCGCTCCACGGCAAGCACTGGATGGCCATCACCGGCAAGCCGCTGGCCGCCACCGCCGGCTCGATGATGTTCCAGAAGGGTGGCAACGCCGTCGATGCCGCCGCGGCCATGCTGGCCGCCACCTGCACCATGTGGGACACGCTGTCGTGGGGCGGGGAGACGCAGGCGCTGATCTATCACCCGCAACTGAAGAAGGTCATCGGCATCAACGCCCTCGGCGTGGCCCCCACGGGCGCGACGCCGGAGTACTACCACTCCAAAGGCCTGCAGTACCCGCCCGAGTACGGCCCGCTCGCCGCCGTGACGCCCGGCACGCCGGGCGGGCTGATGGTGATGCTCGCCGAGTACGGGACGCTCTCGCTGAAAGACGTGCTCGGACCGGCCATCGAGATGGCCGACGGCTACGCGATCGAAGCGCAGGCCGCGAATGCCATCGAGCGCCAGAAGTCGTGGCTCAAGCAGTGGCCGTATTCCCGCGCGGTGATGCTGCCGTACGCCAAAGGCGCGCCGGCGGCCCCACCGCAGGCGGCGCAGAGCGGCAGCAGCATCACCCCGTCGCACGACGTCCGCGCCGGCGGTTCTTCTCCGGTGGCCGGCCGCGAAGCGCCGTCGGCCGGTGAAGTCTTCCGCCAGCCGGAGCTCGCGGCCACGTTGCGCAAGCTGGTCGAGAGCGAGCAGCAGGCGCTCAAGCGCGGCAAGAGCCGGCGCGAGGCCATCATGGCCGCGTACGACCGCTTCTATAAAGGCGACATCGCCGAGGAGATCGCCCGCGGGACGCAGGAACAGGGTGGCCTGATCACGAAGGACGACCTGGCCAAGTGGCAGGTGCGCATCGAGGAGCCGGTCAAGACCAGCTATCGCGGCATCGACGTCTACAAGCTCACGGTCTGGACGCAGGGGCCGTCGATGCTGCAGGCGCTGAACATCCTCGAGAACTTCAATCTCAAGGAGATGGGCTACAACAGCGCGCGCTACATCCATACCGTCTATCAGGCTCTGAGCCTGGCCTACGCGGACCGCGATTTCTATTACGGCGATCCGTACTTTCCGCCGGAGGAGCCGGTCCTCGGGCTGTTGTCGAAGGATTACGCAAAAGAGCGCGCAAAGTTGATCCGCCCCGATCGCAACGATCCGAACATCGCGCCCGGCGATCCCTATCCATTCCAGCACGGCGTGAATCCGTTCCTCGACCTGCTGCGGAACTGGAACGCCACCGCCTCCAAGCCGCAGCCGTCAGCGATGGCAGCGTTCGACGATTCGTTCCGCCTCGGCACGACCTCGATCGAAGCGGCCGACGAGCAGGGTTGGGTGGTCTCGGTCACGCCGAGCGGCGGCTGGATCCCGGCCGTCATCGCGGGCAGGACCGGCGTCGGCCTGTCGCAGCGCGCGCAGAGCTTCGACACCGATCGCGCCCAGAATCCCTTCAACGTGATCGAGCCGGGCAAGCGCCCGCATGTGACGCTCACGCCGACGCTGGCCATGAAGGACGGCGCCCCGTATCTCGCCTTCGCGGTACAGGGCGGCGATACGCAGGACCAGAACCTCCTGCAGTTCTTTCTGGACGTCGTCGAGTTCGGGATGACGCCGCAGGAAGCGACCGAAGCGGCGAACTTCAACACCTTCCAGGTCCGCAAGTGGCTCGGCGACCGGCAGTCCGTTCCGGGCCGCATCCTCTTGCAGGATGCGACCCCGCCGTGGGTCCGGAACGACCTCCGCGCGATGGGCTACACCATGGAGTTCGACGACCGTACCTCCGGTCCGATCAACGCCATCATGCTCGACCGCGCCCACGGCACGCTGTGGGGCGGCAGCTCGAATCACGGGGAGGACTACGGGATCGCCTGGTAGCTCACGGCCACTGGGAGTTGGAGCAGCTGGGGAACGTGTCCAGCATTGTTCCGCGCAGTCCGGTAGTCGAGGGTTTCAGAGCCTTGCTGACGGCTTCCTCCACGGTGGTCAACGTACCGCCTGTCG
>JAXDJK010000685.1:0-4189 GCA_034665665.1 Acidobacteriota bacterium | reverse complement strand
GATCAGGGCCAGCGCGATCACGGCCGCGGCCAGGGGACGGAACCAGCGCGCCAGCAGCTCGGCTACGGTCGCCGGCGTGGCCACGCGATCGCGGATGCGGGCGGACATGCGCGACAGCGCCACGGCGTCCGGCTCGTAGCGAAGCGGTGCGGCGTCGCCGCGCAGGCGTCCGAAAAAGTTGTCGTCACTCATCGCTGTCCCCGTACAGATCTGCCAGTCGCTCTTTCAGTTTGGCCCGTGCGTGCGACAAATGCGAGCGCACGGTGCCGTCGCTCAGCCCCGTCATCGCCGCGATCTCGGCGTGCTCGAACTGCTCCACCAGGTGGAGGCGGGCCACGATGCGCTGCATTTCCGGCAGCGACTCGATGGCCACGTCGATACGCCGCGTGAGCTCGCCCGATTCGGCCCGCAGCTCGGCGTTGTCGCGCCGCGGTGCGAGTTGCGATTCCGAGAGCTCCTCGTGCCGGAAGCGCGTCCGCCGTTTCACCACGTCCAGCGCCAGGTTCGTCACGATCCGGTAGATCCAGGGACCGAACGGGTGGCCGCTCTGGAACCGGCCGATGCTTGCATACGCTTTCACGAACGCCTCCTGCGCGAGGTCCTCGGCGTCGTGCGGGTTGCGCACGACGCCCCAGGCGATCGACACGACCCGCGGGAGGTAGCGGGAGACGAGGTAGTCATACGCACCCGCGTCTCCCTGCTTCACGCGCTCGATCGCGCGTGCCTCCATCGGATCCTGCACATTGAGCCCTTGCCCGCAGCTTACCGCTCGGCGCGTCTGGCGTGATGCTCGCTGACGATCTGCGCCAGCTTGGTGCGCTGGGCCGGTGTCAGTACGTTGAGGGCTTTCGACGTGGCGGTGAGCATGGCCTGCTTCATCTGGCGCTCCGTCGCGGCCTGCTGATCGAGGACGGCCTGCGCGCCTGCGATGTTGTTCGGATCGCTGATCAACACCGTGAAGACGTCGTGGATGCCGTCGCGCATCTGGCCGTGCAACTGCGCGTTCTGCTCGTGCGTCTCGCGGAAGATGGTCTTGATCTGTTCGGTCTGCGCGTCCGAGAGATCGAGCTCACCTTTGACGTGCTGCAGCATCATGCCGAGCATGCCGAAGCCGCCGTGGTCGCCGTGATGACCGGGACCACCGGGGCCGCCGTGGCCGCGCATATGCGGTCCGGCCGCGTAAAGAATCGGTACGGCCGCGAGAGCGGTGGCCGCGATGACGATGGCTAGGATTACGAGGCGTTTCTTCATGATTTGATTCTCCTTCGTCTGCATTACGACTGAGAGACGCCAGCGTTGAACGCGCTGTTTACCGCGCCCGGTATAATCGACCGCACTGCGCCACCACCGGACCATGGCACTCTCCCGAATCCCCCTCCTCGCCGCGGCTTGTTTCGCGGCTCAGGTCACGCTCGGCCAGCAGGCGCTCGTCTGTACCGGCAGCGCCCCCGTGTCGTGCGACACGTTCCACTACCACGTGCAGATGTACCGCCCGGAAACGCGGCAGTTCGTCGAGATCACGGCCGGCCGTCCCTTCGCTTCGGAGTCCGCGTGTAATCGTGCGCGGGAGTCGGAGCAGAAGCGGACCGCCGCCGTGGCGGAGTACTTTCGCGTCACGAAGGGCGATCAACGTTACGAGGCTGACCGCGTCGGCCCGTGTCATTGCGACCTGACGAACGACAAGGCCAGCGCCAGCTACCTCGGCGACCAGCAGCGGATGATGCAGCTCCGCCTGGCCGAGGAGGTGCGCCTGAGGGTGAAGGAGAAGTTGCTCGACGTCGGCCTCGCCACCGACCATCCGCTCGTGCGCGGGCTGTACGCCGACGAGCCGGTGACGGCGATCCTCGGCGGACCGAAGCTCGCGCCGCTGCCGGCCGTCTCGCGTGCGGCCGTGCTCACCACGCCCGAGGACCTCAAATCCACGAGGACCATCGACACCAGCAAACCGCAGGCTGCCGCGCTCGACCTGCCGATCCTCGACCTCACCGCGCCCGAAGCGCCCGCCGCGCCGCAGCCCGAAGTTGCCGCGGTCAGTCCTCCGCCAGCGCCGACCGCGGAAGTCGTCGCGCCGGAGCCGATCGCGGAGCAGCCGGTGCACGCCGAGGCCGCGCCGGTGCCGCAGACCGCCGCGGAGCCGGAACAGGTCATCGAAGCACGGACGGAAGACGAGAGCCTGTCGGCCGAAGAAGCGGCGGGTGGGTTCATCAAGTACGAGACCGACCGCATCTCCAACGTCCTGCGGGCCAGCTCCGCGATCACCGATGAAGACGTGAAAGCGCGGATCTCCGAGGCGTGCATGCAGCGCCTCAATCTGCTCTCGAACCTCCGCCTGCTCATCGAAGGCTCCGGCGTCCGCAGCCGCCTCGCCACCGCGGCGCGGGAGGCCCAGACGGAAGCGGAGCGCCTCGCGGTCATCGGGCGTCTGTTCGGTGACGACATCCGCCCCCACTGGGCTCCGAGTGATGCGACGGATGTGCTCTTCGACGTCGGCGCCGACATCGCCGCCGAGCCCGAGCGCGCGCTGCGCGACAGCAGCGGCAAGTTCACCACGCGCGACAAAAAGCACGCCCTCTACGCGCTTCTCGCCGAAGGCCAGCCGACGGAAGAGCAGCGGCTGTGGCTGACGGGTGTCATCGACGGATTCCTCCAATGAAACGACTGCTCTGCCTGCTCCTGCTCACGTTCGCCGCGCTCGCGCAGGACGTTCCGCCTCCGGCAGCTGCGCCTCCGGCTGTAGCACCGGCCGCGGATGACGAATTCACGAAGTCGGTGTACTTCGGAAAGAAGTTCGCCGACGTGGGGCAGTACGCCGATGCCCACGAGTATTTCGCCAAGGCCGATGCGTTGCGTCCCGACCAGCCGGGCGTGTTGTACAACATGGCCGTGGTCCTGACGCGGGCCGGCCGGTACGGCGAGGCGCAGGGCAAGATCGACCGGTACAACCAGCTCTTCCCGGCCGGCGCGGAGAAGCCGCAGGTGGTCAAGCTGCAGTACGAGCTCGACTTCCAGCGCGAGCGGCAGAAGAAGCGGCAGGCCGACCAGGACTACGCCGATCTCTTCAACCGCGCGCGCTTCCTCTATGGCCGTGGCGAGTTGGCCGAAGCCATCACGCAATTCCAGCGCGCCGAGCAGCTCCGGCCGAACGATCCAGCGGCTGTCTTCAACGAGGCGGTCGTGTACGAAAAGCAGGGCGACTTCGCCAAGGCCATCGAGCGTTATCGACGGTGGGCCGAGCTGGAGACCAATCCGGAGGAGCGCACCGGCGTGGACCAGCGCGTCTACCAGCTCGAGCGCGAGCTCGAGAACATGAAGACGAAGATCGTCTGCTCGTTCTGCGGGCACATGCTCCCCGAGGGGGTGACGTGGTGCGAGCGCTGCTGGCATGGGCCGTATCTGGTGAAGTCCGCGGTGTGGGACTCGCGCCCTTGTATTGCCGGCGCCACGGCCACGCGGACGACGTACTTTTCGGATGAGCGCTTCAACAAGAACGACGTCCTGCCCTGCCTCGCCCAGAACGGCACGTTGCGCGAGACGCTGCGCTACTCACCGGCGCGCCAGCGCGCCATCCAGGACGCGCGGAAGGCCGAAGGCTGGACGTACGGCAACGGCTATCTCACTGCCAAAGGCGACGAAGTGCGCTACGTCCAGGGGCCGGACTACCTCGAGAAGGTCGTCTCTCCGACGGGCGGCGAGATCCTGACGTACGTGGCGCACGGGGCGGGCGAAGGGGTCTGGCTCCTCGATCGTGAGGACCTGATCGTGGACGCGCAGACGTACGTCAATCACTACGACTACGACGCCAGCGGCCGCATCGCCCGCCAGACCGTCGACTACCAGAACACCGCCGCCTGCAACCACTTCGTCTCCATGAAGGCCGATTACGCCTACCAGGAGAACGCCCTGATGGGCGCGACGATCACCAGCACCACCGAGGGCTTCGTCGCGGAGGGAAAGCCTACCACGACGTGGACCGCGAATGTGGCCTGGACCTACGACGCCGCCGCGCGTGTGGCCAAAGAAGAGCTGACCGTGACCGCGTTCGACAAAAAGTACGCGGAGAAAGCGCAGGGCGCGTTGCGCGACGACGTCGGCCGGTTGTACACGGGCATGCGCGTGCGGAAGCCGATCGAGAACGTCGCCCGCGTGGGCGACCTCTGCGCGACTTCAGGGACGCTGCTGCTCTCCAACC
>JAXDJK010000684.1:0-10922 GCA_034665665.1 Acidobacteriota bacterium | reverse complement strand
GGATCGGTCTCGACGTCATGGATGCGGCGGTTGTTGAAGCCGTCGCGATAGCGCGTCCAGAGATCGCCGCGGTTCGTCGAGTTGTAGACCCAGCCGCAGGTCGAGACCCACACATTGTCGGGATTCTGCTCGTCGATGTGGATCGAGAACATGTCGGTGTCGAGCACCATCCCATTCGCGATCTGCGCCCACGACTTTCCGCCGTCGTCCGTCCGCCAGCCCTGCCGCCACGTCCCGACGTAGATGCGGTCGCGCGTGCGCGGGTCGATGGCCAGCGACTCCACGTTGATCTGATCGGAGATCTGCTCCCAGGTCATGCCGTCGTCCTTGGAACGGTAGACGCCGGTCAGGCCGCCGACCACCAGGAATCGTGCATCGCTCGGGTCCACCGCGATGGCGCGGACGGAAAAGTCCTCCAGCCCCGCATCGCGCCGCGACCAGCTCTTGCCGCCGTCGTCGGACATAGCGATCACGCCGCCGCCCCACAGACCCCAGCAGGCAGCCCACAGACGCCCCTGGCGATCGACCAGGAGGTTATCGACGATGAAACCGGGGAAGGGGATGCCGTGCCGCGGGTTCGTCCAGCTCCTGGCCCCGTCGTTCGAAACGTAGACCTCGCCGCCACTCGTACCGAGGTACAGGCGATCGGGGGTTGCTGGATCGGAGATCAAGGCGCGGACGTCCGCGCCGAAGAGACCAGCCCGGCGCCATTGCGCCGCGAGAGGAGTGGCCGAAAGAATAAGGACGATGAGGATCAGGAATTTACGCATGCACGCCCGTCACTGAGAGGTTTTACCACAGGCGGCCTTAAGCAAAGGAGCTGCCGACGGCCGCGGGTGCCTCTACCTACCGCCAGTCGCCAACGTACGTGAAGGCGGCCCAGTAATACGGATCGGCCCAGCGCGGCTGCCGGCGGACGTGGTCCTGCGCGCGGCGGAGTGCCTCCGCCGGCGCGAGGTGATCCTGCAGCATGCCGCGGTAGAACTCGCCCATCACCTCGGCCGCGGCCTGGTCGTCAATGTTCCACAAGGTCATGACCACCCGTTGCGCACCGGCGTGAAAGAACGCCTCGGTCAGGCCGATGAATCCCTCACTGCGGATCTCCTTCCCCAGGCCCGTGCGGCAGCCGCTGAGCACGACCAGGTCGGCATTCAGGTGCATGCGGAGAATGTCGTTGGCGCGGAGGTAGCCGTCGATCGGCTGGCCCGACTCCTTGAACCGCGACAGCAGCAGCCCCGACAGCGGCGGGTGCGTGCTGTCGATGATGCCATGCGTGGCGAAATGGAGGATGCGAAAGTCGGCCATGTCGGGGCGGAAGGCTTCCTCGCGGTTAGCGGCCAGGCCGGTCAGGATGCGCCGTTCCGCGGCCGGCACCAGGCCGGCGATCGCGTTGGCCTCGCGCAAGGTGTAGACCAGGCGAGGGATTTCGCCCCCGGCGCGGAGGAGTCCAACGTCGCGCGCGGCGCGGCTCATCGAGGCTTCGAGCCGGGCCTCCGTGGGACGGCGGAGCCGGTCATCGGTCGACGAGAAGACCGGATCGGCGAAGACGGCCAGCGTGCGCGACGCCGCGGAACGTGCCCTGCTCCCCTCGCGCAGAAACGCCAGCACCGAGGCGGAGGGAAGCACGACTATCTCGTGCGTCGATACCAGAGGCCGCGACGTTCCGGGAAACGGTAGCGCCACGAACGGCACGGAGTGCAGCGCCCCATCAGGGACGACCACCACCCGCCGATGTTTCTGCAGCAGCTCGCGCACGTCGCCCAGGATCATGGTGCTCAGCGCGGCAGCCGCCCGCGGATCGGTGCCGGAGTGCGGAGCGAGCCGGAGCCGCGTCAGGTTGCGGTCGCCGGGCAGCGCGAACTGCGCCAGGACTGCCTGAACGGCCTTCTTCACAGGCTCCCGGCCGGGCAAGCTGAAGGTCCGGAACGTGTCGGTGGTAACCGCCCACAGAAAGCTGCGTGTGACCTCACGGTTGTAGCTCAGGTTGTAATAGAGGAGGAGCGTTTCCGGATCCAGCAGCTTGCGAACGTCGGCCAGGGTGACAACGTTCGGTGCCGCAAGACTGGCATACCGGGGATTGGCGCGGCGCATCTCGCCCTCCACCTCCTCCAGCGCGGACGAGAGTCGTTGCACGTTCGTCCGCGCGGCCTGCGCTGCCGGCGCGACGCTTCCAGGCGGCACGGCCGCCACGGCCGCGGCCAGCTCCCGCTCCAGCGCGTCGTCGCGGTCGACCAACTCCTGCGGCGCGCCGGCGCGAATGTCGGTCCTCGCTTCCGAGAGGAGGCTGAGGAAGGCGCGCGCCCGCGACTTCTCGGCGACATCGAACGCCTCGGTTTCGCGCCCGAGCCGGATCAGCGCATCAGCCAGGATGTCGTAGCGGTGACGCTCGCTCCCGAACACCTTGGTCCGCAGCGACCCGCCCCGGAGGTTCGTCCACCGCGCTTCCGCGGCATCAACGGAGCGGCGGAAGACCGGTAGGGCGCGATCGGTCCGACCGGTGTGAAAATCGATGATGGCACGTTCGTCGGCGATCAGGTCGAGACCGCCCACAACTTTCGCGATCGGCTCCGCCTCGTCCAGCGCACCCTTCGCGTCGTTCCACGCACCGCGGCCGACGTGATAGTGCGCCAGCCCGATCAGGTTGACGATGGTGGGGCTCTGGTAGTGATTGGCCTTGGCCAGCGCGAGCCCTTCGCGATACCGCGCCAGCGCTTCGCCGTAGCGTCCGGCGCGGTTCAGGAACATGCCGAGCGACGCCAACGTGTTGGCTTCGAAGAAGCCGTCACCGAGGTCGTGGAACGCCGCCAGCGCCAACTCGAGTGAGCGGATGGCCTTCCCGCGATCGCCGAGCGACTCCTGCGCACCTGCGACGTTGTGGTACGCGTACGCCACACGGCGGCGGTCGCCGGCGGCGCTCCAGAGCGCGAGGGCCTGCATGTAGTAATCGATCGCTGCGGACGGATCGACCTCGCGGTTGATGGTGCCGAAATGGTTCAGCACGTGTGCCGCCACCTGTTTCGAGCCCTGCTCCCGCGCCGTGACCAGCGCCTCGGTGAAGGCGGTCAGCCCGCGCTGCTGGTCGGTGTGCCAGGCGTAATCGCCCATGGCACTCAGGATGTGCGGCACGAGCCGTTGCAGGCAGGCCTCACGCGCTTTGCCGAGCGCTTCGTCCAGCACTGGCAGCGCCTGGCCGCTCTGCCCCGTCGCATCGAGTGCCGTCGGCAGCAACAGCAGCGCCTCGGCTTCACGCCGAACGTCCCCCAGGGTTCGGTACGCCGCAACGAGACCACGCAGCTCGTCGGCCGGTGCGGTGCCCTGCTTTTGCGCGTCACGATACTTTTCGTTCAGCAACTCGGCGAGCCGCCAGTAGGCAGCGTCCGTCTCCGCGCGCAGGTGATCGCCCGGCGTGGCCGTGCCGCGCTCCATCACGCGCACCGTGTACGCACCGTGCGTGGTCTGCCCGTGTGGTGCGATCTCGACGGTCCACGTCTCCTCGCCGGCAGCAACCAGCACCAGTTCCTCCGGCTGGAGCGTTTCGTAAAGATTGTCGACTTTGTAGGAGAGGTGCCGATCGGGCTGGGTGACACGGACCGCCACGTCGAGGTCGTGCTGATCCACCTCGATCCGCACGACCTCGCCAGCGTGCAGGGAAAATGTATGGCTGTTCCGTCCGCCCGCAGGAAGCCCGGCGCGGACAGTCTCACCCGTCAGACCGGCGAGCGAGAGCAGCAACAACAAAGGGATTGGTGTCATGGGACAATATGATGCCGTCTTTCCTGCCGTGCGTACTGGTTTGTCCCGCGATCGCAGGACAGACGGTACGGCTGTCTCAACGGACAATCGGACATGCGATCCAGCCTTGAGCCATTGACCGGCACCGACCCGCGCGAATACCTCAAGGCCACCGACGTAGCCGCGATCTTCGGCCTGGCGGAGCTGGTGTATCTCGCCACCCGCGAACCGCTGGCGTGGCAGCAAGTCGGCCGGGAGCTCGACCGTATCGCCGCAGCCCTCAAGGAAAAGTACCAGTACGCCCTCGTGTCGCTCGCCGATCTCCTGCACGATCTGGCCGCCGCGCGCTCCACCATTCCGGTCGACCGCAACCTTCCCCGCAGCCGCGCCGCTCGCGCGATCCTGCTACCGGCGGACGACGTCTACTTCGCCATCGCTTCGCTGCTGCCGCCCGATCATCCTCACTATCCGGGCACACCGCCGCACGGCGTGACCACGACCGCGAAGACGCTTCTACTCCGGCGCATCCTGGAGCCGGCCGTCGTGCAGGCGCTCGAACAGCGGCTGACCCTCGTGCAGACCAGGCTGACCGCTTCACAGTTGAAGAGTTGCGTGGAAGGGTCATCGCAGGGGGTGCTGACGTTCTCCGCGGCCGGGCAGTGCGTCTTCTACAACCCGGCCGTCTGCTCGATCTTCGGCATCGGAGCCGAAGGCTTCGACGCCTGGTACGGCGCCGGCCGGCTCCCCACGGCCTTGCGCCACGTGGTGAGGCGCGCGGCCACGCTTCCGGTGCGGACCGCGCAGTGGCTCGAACGGATCACGTTTGAGGCCGCCGGACGCACGCTCCACGCCTTCCCCTTCGTCGTGCCGGGCGGGCATGACGGCATGACCGACCCGCTGCTGCACCTCTTCGTGATCGCCGAGCCCGATGCGGCCTCCCTGGTCCGCGAGGTGCAGCGCGAGGCCGCGCTCTCCACTCGCGAAGCCGCCGTCCTGCAACTGATCGTCGAAGGACTCAGCTTTCCGGCCATCGCCCGTAAGCTCGGTCTCTCGACCCAGACCGTGAATACCTATGCGGAGCGCTGCGCGGGAAAACTCCACGTCAGCGGGCGCGAGGAGATGATCAAGCGGGTCTACTCGAGGTTGCCGACGCTCGGGCCGGCATGAGGGCAACGCTCGGGCCGTACCGGATCGTGGAGCAGATCGCCATCGGCGGCATGGGCGAGGTCTATCGTGCCGAGCGAACGGACGACGGCACCCAGGTGGCGCTCAAGATCCTGCGCGCCGACAAGCTGCACGATGCCGTGGCCCGGGAGCGTTTCGCCCGCGAATCGTCCGTCCTGGCCCGCCTCGAACATCCTTCCATTGCACGGTTGTATGGCTTCGGCGTTGACGAGGTCCCCTACTTCGCGATGGAGCTGCTGGAGGGCGAAACGCTGGCTGCGCGACTGGCCCGCGGTCCCCTCCCTCCCGGCCAGGCCCTCGCCTGCGCGACCCGCATCGCAGAAGCGCTCGCATACGCGCACCATCGCGGCATCATCCATCGCGACGTCAAGCCGTCGAACATCCACCTCGCCGGCCAGCGGGTGGTCCTGTCCGACTTCGGCGTGGCCTTCGCGGTCGACCAGAGCCGCCTGACCATCTCCGGGGAGCTGGTCGGCACCGCCGTGTACGTCGCTCCGGAGATCCTGCGCAACGAAATGCCGACCTCCGCCTCCGACGTCTACTCCCTCGGGATCGTCTTGTTCGAGGCGCTCACCGGCGAGCTGCCGTTCCGCGGCGAGAGCGTCATGCTCCAGACCCTGGCACGGCTGAAGGACCCGCCCCGCCGGCTGCGCGATGTCCGGCCCGAGCTTCCGGTCGCGCTCGAAACGCTGCTGCAGTCCTGCCTGCTCGACGACCCTGCACGACGTCCGACCGCCCGTGCGGTCGCGGAAGCACTCACGGCGGTCGATCTGCTCGTCGTTTCGCCGAGGGGGCTGGCGCCGTGGCTCGCCGGAGCCATGACCACGGCCGGAATCGCGCTTGCGATCATGTTCGCTGCCAGCCGCCGTGTTGCCGTGCCGCCGGTGGATGTCCATCCACCGCAAGCGCGGATCGCGGCTCCGGCACCCCTGCCGCCTGCGACGGTCGCCGCCACGCCAGCGGTCGCAAGCGCTACGTTGAAGATCACCATCCTTTCACTCGGAGCGGAAACGCCGCGAGGCTACTCCGGCACCCGGAACCTGACGCGAATACAGCAGCAGCACGGCGGCTTCGGCGTCGTCAGTCCCGGGCGCATGCTGCGGAACCGCGACCTCGTGGCCATCCTGATCGAAAGCTCGCTCAGCGGTTATCTCTACGTCCTCAATGCTGGATCGGATGGCGTGGTGCGTAACCTCTACTACGGCGAGCCGCGATCGGAACTGCTCGTGGACGCCGACCACCCCCGGACCCTGGGACCCTTCCGCATCGAACCGCCATCCGGCACAGATCGCGTCACATTCCTTCTCACCCCGGAACCGCTGCCGGCGCTCGAGGAGGAAGGCGACCTGCGCGGCGCGCTGAATCTCGAACTGGCGCGTCACCGCTACGGGTCGCTGCGGCGGGAGGAAGTGCACGAACCGACCGGCGTACGGACGGCGGTCTACTTCCTCGATGGCGGCACCCGGCGCATCCGCGCCGAGGTGCCGCTCAATCATCAATGAAACTACGGAACGATCCAGTTCAGCGCGTCCGCCAGCCCGCCGAGCTGATTGTCATTCGCCTGATAGATCACCCCGGTGCCGTTCGGGTTGTACGCGTAAAACACGAAGGCCCGAACGTTGTACGACTGGAAGCCGCTGATGGCCACGTTCGACACCTCCGAGCGGGAGAGCACGTAGTAACTGCAGCTCTCCTTCGGCGCATTGAACTCTGCCACATACAGCGGCTTCGTGGTCCGCTGCTGTGCCGCGGCATAGTCGTTCGTGTAGTACCAGGGGCCGCAGCCGGCGTTCTGCGGCTTCGGGTACATATCCATCGCGAACAGCCCCTTAAAGTTGCTATTGAGGAACGACAGCGACGGATCGGTGTAGCCCGCGAAACGGTCGTTCAGCGAATCCCCCGTGCGCGGGAAGTAGTAAGGATACAACTTCGACGAGACGCCCGTGGCCTGCGCCCCGGCGGACGAAAGCTCGCCCTTGACTGCCACCATCATGGCGTTGATGGCGTAGGAGAGCTGCTCGGCGCGGAAGGTCCGGAACGTGGTGGTGAGCGTGGTCGGGTAGACCGCGCCGGGATACTGCCGGCTCCAGACGGTGGTCGATGCGGAGTCGCGGGAGGTCAGCGTGCCGGTCGGATACATCATCTCGTTGCCTATCAGAACTTCCTCGATCGCGGCGTAGCGGCCAAAGTGATTGCGGCCGCCGTCATACGCCATCGCCCGGATGAACGCGCGGGCCCAGGCCGCCGTCTCGCTCCCCCAGACCGCCGAGGAAGGGCTGAACTTCAGGAACGGGTGGTCCACCACCTGCCACTGCATGTCGGTGATGCGGTCGCCGCTGTAGCGCTGCGCGATGTGCGGCGGCACGTAATGGGGGCTGAGGAGCGGCGTCCACTTGATGCCCTTCTCTTCGCAGGCCCGCGCAAAATCCTGGTAGAACGTGAAGTCGTAGACTCCCGGCGCAGTCTCGGTCTCGTTCCACGGCACTTCCAGCTCCACCACCAGGTCGGCCTCGCGCGTGCCGCTCACGCGGTGTGGCCGGTAGGCCGCAATCTTCGCGTTGATCATGTCGAGGTCCTGCCGCACGTCCCAGATCGTCCGCTGGTGGCGGAAGAGCACGATGCCCACCTTGTACGCCTGCTTCGCCGTCACGGTGACGGTGGCGGAGTTGTACGCGTTGTTCGACGACCGCACATAGAAGCCGTGCCTGCCGCTCGTGAAGTTCCACGAGAACGGAATGGTGATCGAGTAGACACCGGCGCTCTGCCCGACCGACGTCAGCATAGCGCCGTCCTGGTACAGGTACATGGTCCCGCTCGTCTGAAAGGCCCCGCCATCTGTCTTGCGCACGATCGCCCACGGCCCGGCCGGGTCGATCCGGAGCGTGAGCACGGAAGGAGGCGGCGCCGAGACATCGCCGGCTGGGCTCGCGTCGTAACGGACTGCCTGCGCCTGCGCGCCGGCCGTCATGAGAAGAAAGAGAAACGCTGTTGCGATTGATTTTCGGAACTCCATTGGTATCGCTCCTGTCGACTCGATTTACTGATGGCAGTCTGCCCGCCTGACGGGAGCGGGTGTGTCGGGCGATCCCCCCACACCGGCGAACTTGTGCTATCAGTACGCCCCGCATGACCCAACTACGCACGTGCGTCTTCCCTTGCGCGGGTTTCGGCACCCGCTTCTTCCCGGCGACGAAAGTCATCCCCAAGGAGATGCTGCCGCTCGTGGACAAGCCGATCCTGCAGTACGGGATCGAGGAAGCACGCGATTCGGGGCTGGACAAGCTCATCATCGTCACCTCCAAGGGAAAAGACTCGATCCTCGACCACTTCGATCGCACAGCCGAGCTGGAGCGCTCGCTCCGGGAGCGTGGGAAGGACGAACTGCTCGCGGAAGTGGACGCTGTGAGCCGGATGGTGGACCTGATCTCCGTTCGGCAGAAAGAGGCCCTCGGCCTGGGCCACGCCGTCCTGGCGGCCAAGGACGCCGTCGGCGATCAGCCCTTCGCCGTGGTCCTGCCCGACGACGTCATCCTGGCCGACATCCCCTGCCTCCTGCAGATGCGCCGCGTCTTCGAAGACACGGGCCGCCCGGTCGTGGCGCTCATGGAAGTGACGCCCGAAGAGACCTCGCGCTACGGCATCGTAGCCGGCGAGCTGGTGAGCGAGCGGCGCTTCAAAGTGACGGACATGATCGAGAAGCCGAAGATCGATCCACCCTCGCAGTACGCCATCATCGGCCGCTACATCCTCCCGCCCGACATCTTCCCGCTGCTGGAGAAGACCGCGCGCGGCGCCGGCGGGGAGATCCAGCTCACGGACGCGCTGCGCGAGCTGGTCCGCTCCGGCGATTTCTACGGTTACGTCTTCTCCGGCCGCCGGTACGATGCCGGCGAGAAGCTCGGCTACCTCAAGGCCACGGTCGACTACGCCCTGCGCCACCCTGCGCTCGGGCGCGAGTTCCGCTCCTACCTCGAGAGCGTCACCGCCACGGTCCTGTCGTGAAGCACTTCGACGTTCTCGACCTCGCGGCGGAGACGCGCGACCTCGTCACCCAGTGCGAAGTGACGGGCAAGCAGACCCTCTTCGAGCGGCAGGGCCGGGCCGTGGCCATGCTGGTGTCGTACGACGAGTACCTGGCGCTCCGCGAGACCATCGACATCGCCAACGACGGCGCGCTGCGCGGCAAGCTCGAAGCGGCGGAGGATGAGGTCCGGCGGGGGCAGGTCGTCCTCGTCGAAGACCTCCTGGAGTAGCCGAGCCATGTGGAACGACCGCCTTCGCTTCGCCGACTCGGTCATGGCCGACTGGCAGGCCCTCTCGAACGAGGACCGCTACCTGGTCCGCAACGCGCTGCAGCGCCTCGATGATGACCCGATCCTCGGCGTGCCGCTGTTCGATCCGCTGCGCGGCCTCTGGAGCCACCGCGTCGAGCACCTGCGCATCGTCTACCGCATCGAAGCGGAAGCGCGTTTCCTGATCATCCTGAGCATCGCCAAAGCATGAGTGCACCGATCATCCTCGCCTCCGCCTCCCCCCGCCGCCGCGAGCTGCTCGGCTCCATCGGCGTGGCCTTCGAGGTCATCCCCAGCAACATCCCCGAGATCCGCGGTCAGGGCGAAGCACCCGAGGAGTACGTGGCTCGCCTCTCCCGCGAGAAAGCGGCAGCCATTGCCGCGCAGCATCCCGCGCGCTGGGTGCTTGCGGCCGACACGACCGTGCTCCTCGGCGAGCAGCTCCTCGAGAAGCCGGTAGACGCCGCCGACGCCGAGCGCATGCTGGCCGTGATCGCCGGCAAAACCCACATCGTCTACACAGGCGTCACGCTCGAGCACCGCGACAGCGGGTACCGTGACACCCGCCTCGCGGAATCCGAGGTGCGCATGCTCCCGTTGTCGCCCGAAGACATCGCCTGGTATGTGAAAACCGGCGAGCCGTTGGATAAAGCGGGTGCTTACGCCGTTCAGGGGATTGGGGCGATGTTCATCGATTCCATCCACGGGAGCTACACCAACGTAGTCGGACTGCCCCTTGCTACGCTTTTCCTGATGCTTCGCCGCGCCGGACTCGATCCATTACGGCCCAGCGCTCAGAACCTTTAGAATCGTCCCGGAGCTCACTGTCATGTCATCAGCGGCAAAAGTCGGCCTCGTCATGATCATCGCCCTCGCAGTGCTGGGCTTTTTCGTCCTGAAGATCGAGGACCTCGATCTCGGCCGCTCGCGCAGCAGCCGGGAAGTGAAGGCCATCTTCGACGACGTGGCCGGTCTCGACAAAAAGTCGACGGTCCGCATCGCCGGCGTGCGCAAAGGGACGGTCACGGATATTCAGGTGATGAAAGACGGCCGGGCGGAAGTCACGCTGGAAGTGGACGACGACGTCCCCCTGCACGCGAATGCCGTGGCCAAGGTCGCGAACCTCGGGCTGCTCGGCGAAAAGTATGTCGAGCTCGATCCCGGCACGCCCAGCTCGCCGGTCCTTCCGTCCACCGGACCGATCGTCCTGCGCGGCACACAGCCAGCTTCGTTCGACCAGGTCACCCAGCAGGTCTCCGACATCGCCACGGATGTGAAAGCCATCACCGCCTCGCTGCGCCAGGTCATGGCCGGACCCACGGGCGAGCGGCGGCTGGAAGACATCGTCGAGAACGTGCGGGTGATGACCTTCCAGATGCGCGAGCTCATCGCCGCGAACCGCAGCAACGTCGACGCGACCATGCTCAACGCGCGCGAGATCACCGCCCAGCTGCGCGTGGAGATCCCCCGCCTGGCCAATTCGCTCGACCGCGTGGCCCAGCAGATCGGCGGCACGGTTGGCGACAATCGGCAGGACGTGCGGCAGGTCGTGGAGAACCTCAAAGGCCTCTCCGCCGACCTCCGCGTCACCGCCGACAACCTCAACGGCATCACCGGCCAGGTGCGTAGCGGCGAGGGCACGGTCGGCAAGCTGTTCTACAGCGACGAAGCGCACGACAAGCTCACCGGCGCGCTGTCGTCCGTCGAGAGCGG
>JAXDJK010000683.1:0-5141 GCA_034665665.1 Acidobacteriota bacterium | reverse complement strand
CCATGCGCAGCCGCGCGCCATGCGTCAGCGGGGCCACGCGCACCCGCTTGCCGTTCACGTACGTCCCGTTCGCGCTCGACAGGTCGTGCAGCACGAAAAAGCCGCGCTCGAAGACGATCTCGGCGTGATGCCGGGAGACCTTCGGATCGCGGAGGATGATGTCGTTCCCGGGATCGCGCCCGACCGTGAACGGTCGATGCGTCTGGAGGCGGTAACTTTTCTCCGTCCCGTCGAGCCCGACGAAGAAGATCTTGGCCATTCGGGGCGGGATTGTACTTGATGCCTACCCCGTCATCGCATGCTGATGGGACAGCTCGCTCACCAGCTCTTCCACCGTGAGCGGCTTGGTGAGCCAGCTGCAGACGCGCGGGGGGAGGGCGTTGGGAGCCGGCTGACCGCTGATGACGATGATCGGAATGGCGTCCACGCCACTTTCGAGGCCGAGCCGTTCCACGACCTCGCCGCCATCCATGAGCGGCATCATCCAATCCAGCAGGATGTAGTCGGGACGTTCCGCGACGACCCGCTCGACCGCCTCCGCACCGTTCGCGGCCAGTTTGACTTCAAACCCCCGCTGATTGAGCCCGATCGCATACAGGCGGCGGACATCCGCATTGTCTTCCACGAGAAGGACTTTTGGTTTGCCGCCCATGGTGTCAGCAAAAGTGCAGGTTCCGGGCCGATCTGAGGACCAGTTGGCGGTTGGCGGTTGGCAGTTGTCGGGAGCGTGACCGAGCAAGAGCCGTTTCTCCCGCCAACCGCCAACCGTCAACCGCCAACCGAGGAAGCCCGTGGTATCCTCGCCGGCCGTCTATGAATGTCAAAAAACGCTTGCTTGACGGGGCTCGGATGAACCGGGCCATCCGCCGTATGGCCATCGAGATCGTGGAGAAAAACCGCGGGCTCGACGACCTGATGATCGTAGGAATTCGCAGCCGCGGCGTTCCCATCGGAGAGCGCATCGCGAAAGAAATCGAGGCGATGGAGGGGCAGCCGGTCAAATTCGGCATCCTCGACATCACCCTCTACCGCGACGACCTCACCCTGGTCGCCCCGCAGCCGGTGGTCAAGCCGACCAAGCTGCCGGAGCCGATCGACGGGAAGAACATCGTCCTGGTGGACGACGTGCTCTACACCGGCCGCACCGTCCGCGCCGCGCTCGACGCCCTGATCGACTTCGGCCGTCCGCGCCGGGTCATGCTGGCTGTCCTGATCGACCGCGGCCATCGCGAGCTGCCGATTCACGCCGACGTGATCGGCAAGACCGTCCCCACCGACGCCGACGAGGTCATCAAAGTGAAGCTCGTCGAGACCGATGATGAAGACGAAGTCCTGATCATGGAGAAGTGAGCCCGAACCGTCGATGCGTACGCCGTCTTCGTCTCTGCGCTCCAAAGACCTCCTCGGGATCGAGCCGCTGACGGCGGACGAGATTCAATTGATCCTCGACACCGCCGAGGGCTTCAAAGAGGTCAGCGAGCGCCCGGTCAAGAAAGTGCCGGCCCTGCGCGGCCAGCTCGTGATCAACCTCTTCATGGAGGCCTCCACGCGCACCCGCGTGTCCTTCGAGATCGCGGAGAAGCGACTGTCGGCGGACACGCTCAACTTCGCGGCCTCGGGATCGGCGGTGGAGAAGGGCGAGACCCTCATCGACACTGCCGAGAACCTCGTGGCCATGCATCCGAACATGATCGTGATCCGCCACAAGCATCCCGGCTCGGCGAAGATCCTGGCGGACCGCTTCGAGAACATCTCCATCATCAATGCCGGCGACGGCGCGCATGAGCATCCCACGCAGGCCCTGCTCGATGCCTTCACCATCCGCGAGCGCCTGGGGCGCCTGCAGGGCGTGAACGTCTCGATCATCGGCGACATCAAGTACTCCCGCGTGGTGCGCTCGAACATTCACCTGCTGACCAAGATGAAGGCCAACGTCACCGTGGCCGGTCCGCCCACGCTTCTGCCGGTGGAAATCGAGAAGATGGGCGTGCGGGTCGTGCACTCGCTCGATGAAGCGATCGAAGGGGCGGACGTGGTGATGATGCTGCGCATCCAGCTCGAACGGCAGGGGAAGCTCAGCTTCCCGTCTCTGCGCGAGTACTACAACACCTTCGGCCTCACCCGCGAGCGCCTCCGCCGCGCCAAAGAGAACGTGGTGGTCATGCACCCCGGCCCGATGAACCGCGGCGTGGAGATCGCCTCGGACGTCGCCGACGGCCCGTACTCGCTGATCCTCGAGCAGGTGACGAACGGGGTGGCGGTGCGGATGGCCGTTTTGTATTTATTGGGGGGTGCTCATGTCGTGGAGTGACGGAAAGGCTGAATGCAAAATGCAAAATGCAAAATGCAAAATGGAAAAGAGGCACGTGCCTCCGCGTTTTCCATTTTGCATTTTGCATTCTGCATTTTGCATTCGTGATCTCGCATGAACCTGCTCATCACCAACGGCCGCGTCGTCGACCCCTCCCAGGGCTTCGACGCCGTGGCCGACGTCCTCATCGAAAACGGCAGCGTCACCCACGTGGGCAAGAAGGTGAAGGCGCCGGCCGGGATCGAGATCTTCGACGCCACGGGACTGGTCGTCTCGCCCGGGTTCATCGACCTGCACACCCACCTGCGTGAGCCGGGGCAGGAGCACAAGGAGACCATCGCCACCGGGACGCGCTCGGCGGTTGCGGGCGGTTACACGGCTGTGTGCGCGATGGCCAACACCGTTCCGCCGAATGACGAGCGGGCGGTCACGGAGATGGTCCTGGCCGAAGCGGCGCGGAATGGGCTTTGCCGCGTTTATCCGATCGGCGCGGTGAGCAAGGGGCTCAAGGGCGAAGAGATGGCGGAGCTGGCGGAGCTGCGCGGCGCGGGCTGCGTGGCGGTCAGCGATGATGGCAAGCCGGTCTGGAACGCGCAGCTGATGCGCCGCGCGCTCGAGTACTGCTCGATGCTGGGCATGCCGCTCGTGGCGCATGAGGAAGATGCGAATCTGAACGAAGGCGGCGTGATGCACGAGGGCTATTACTCGACGCTCCTCGGCATGCGCGGCATCCCCGCGGCCTCGGAGGAGACGCTCGTGGCGCGCGACGTCATCCTGGCCAAGCACACCGGCGCGCACGTCCACATCGCCCACCTCTCCACCGCCGGTGCCGTCGATGCCGTACGCCGCGCGCGTGCCGAGGGCATTCGCGTCACGTGTGAAGTCACCCCGCACCACCTCGCGCTCGAAGACGACAGCCTGCAGTCCTTCTCCACCAATTTGAAGATGAACCCGCCGCTGCGCTCCGCGGAGCACCGCGCCGCCATCCTCGGCGGGATCGTGGACGGCACCGTCGACGCCATCGCCACCGATCACGCCCCGCACCACTTCGACGAAAAGAACGTCGAGTTCGATCTCGCACCCTTCGGCGTGACCGGCCTGGAGACCGCCTTCCCGGTCTGCTACGACCTCCTGGTGGTCGGCAAGCTGATCGAGCTGCCGCGGCTGATCGAGCTCTTCTCCACCGGCCCCGCGCGGACCTTTGGTTTACCCGGCGGCACGCTCCGCGCCGGCAGCCTCGGCGACGTGACCATTCTCGACCTCGAATCGAAGACGGAAGTGACGCGCGACTTTCACTCGAAGGCCGCCAACTCGCCGTTCGTCGGGCGGACCCTGCAGGGGAAAGTGGTAGCGACGATCGTCGGCGGCGCGATCCGGCACGATGCTCGCGAGAGCGAAGCCGTGCCCGAACCGAAGAACGGTCCGCCGAAGAAGAAAGCGAAGCGGTCGAAGAAATGACTACGCCCGCACCCCGGCCCCGGAAGCGCGTCGTCATCGTGGACGACTCCCCCGCCTACGGCGATCTCTGGTCGAACTTCATGCTCGAGCGCTACCCCGAATCGGCCGACGTCGAGACCTACTCCCATCCCTACGATGCCCTGCCGAAGATCGACGCCTCCATCGACCTGCTCATCGTCGACCTGGAGATGCCGGGCATGGACGGCAAGAAGTTCGTCGACTACGCCCGCGCCAAAGGCCTCTCCGCGCGGCGGATCATCGTCACCTCGTCCCATTCGGCGGATGAGCTGCACCAGCGCTTCCGCATCGGCGAGACCATCGCCGTGATCAACAAGACCGATCCCAAGCAGCAGGAAGCGTTCCTGATGATCCTCGATTCGGTCATGCGCCGCTAACACGGCCGCGGCCGCTGTCGATGCGGGATCGATAACGCTTAGAATCCCGGCATGAATCTTCTGCCGGAGAAGCTCCCGGTTCACCTCGCCGGTTCTCTCCTCGATCGCGCGCGCCACGTCTGCGCGTTCTTCCATTCAAAGGATGAGGAGTACCGCGTGCTCCTTCCCTACGTCACGGAAGGATTCGAGCACGGCGATAAGGCGTTTCACATCGTCGATCCCGAGCATCGCGACGCCCATCTGCTGCGTCTGCGCGAAGCGGGGATCGATACGGAGGCCGCGGAAGCTTCGGGCCAGTTGTCGGTGATCCGCTGGGAAGATGCCTACCTGCGCGATGGACACTTCGACCAGCATGCGATGCTCGCCCTGATCGAAGAGGTCCTGCAAGCCGGTGCCGCGGAAGGCTTTCCGCTGACGCGCCTGCTCGCGAATATGGAGTGGGCGCTGCAGGATCGCCCCGGCGTCGAACAGATCGTCGAATACGAGACGCGGCTGAACTACATCCTCCCCAAGTACGACGACGCCGTCACGTGAACGTACGATCTCGCCAGGTTTGGCGGGAACATCGTGCTGGACATCATGCGAACGCACCCGATGGTGATCATCGGCGGCGTGCTGCAGGAAAATCCCTTCTTCGTACCGCCCGATGAGATGCTCGCGGAGCTGCAGCAGCGCCGTGCCAGCGGCCCTCTCTAGCGACATGCAGGAAGCCGCTACACGCGAGACCCAGACGCTGCGCCGCGCCCTGCGCGACGTGCTCGCGCTCAGTGCGATGCCTTCGGTCTGGAGCGGCTACGACACCGCCCAGATCGCCAACAACCTGGCCGATGTGCTGATGCGCCTGCTGGCGTGTGACGCTGTCTATCTGACCTTGCGCTCGCAGCATGCGGAGGATGTGCTCCGGATGAGGGAACCTGCAGACGGGGAGCTCGAGCATTGCCTGCGCGAGCTCGCGGCCGGTCCGCTCCGTACGGAAG
>JAXDJK010000682.1:0-2597 GCA_034665665.1 Acidobacteriota bacterium | reverse complement strand
GGCCTGGACATCCACTACGACCTCGGCGAGGGACACCCGCTGCTGGGTCGCCGCATGCCCGACCTGGACCTGGTCACCGCTAACGCTCCGCTGCGAGTCTTCGCCCTGCTGCACGGTCCCCGGCCTGTAGTTCTCAGCCTCGGCAAGGCCGGCGCCATCAGCATCAGTCCATGGGCCGATCGCGTGCAGCTCGTCGAGGCCACCGCCGACGGTCCTTGGGAGCTTCCGGTACTTGGCACGGTCACTGCTCCCACGGCGATATTGATCCGCCCTGATGGCTACGTGGCCTGGGTTGGAGGCGGAACCGAGCTGGGGCTCGATAACGCGCTGACCGCCTGGTTCGGACCGCCTGCGGCATAGCGCGATATCTGGACGCAGCATCTGCGCCCGTCTACGCTCGGTGCGTGCTGGCGTGCCCGAGCTGTCGACAGGAGAACCCTATCGGGTTCCGCTTCTGTGGTGCCTGCGGGGTGGCAATCACCACAAGCCTCGGCAAGCCGCGTGAAGAGCGTCGGGTCCTGACGGTGCTGTTTGCCGACCTGGTCGGTTTTACGGAGCGAGCCGATCGTCTCGACCCCGAAGAGGTCGGAACGTTCCTGCACGGCTATCACGATCGCCTGCGGTCCGAACTCGAGCGTCATGGCGGCACGGTGGAGAAGTTCATCGGCGACGCAGTCGTTGCGCTGTTCGGTGCGCCGATCGCACACGAGGATGACCCGGAGCGCGCGGTCCGGGCCGCGCTGGCGATCCGCGACGCGATGTCAAGCGACGCCGACGGATTACGCGTTCGGATCGGCGTGAACTCGGGCGAAGTGCTGGTGAGGCTCGACGCGGACATCAACGCTGGGGAGGGGATGGTAGCCGGGGACGTTGTCAACACGGCAGCACGTCTGCAGACGGCGGCGCCAGTCAACGGAGTCCTTGTCGGCGAGAGCACGTATCGTGCGACCGCCCTCGCAATCGAATACCGCCCAACCGAACCACTCGCGCTGAAAGGAAAATCTGCTCCCGTCCCCGCATGGGAGGCGGTGCGAAGGCGCTCTCCCGCGGAGTTTGCGAGTCGGGAATCGTCCGCGACGCCGTTCGTTGGTCGTGCAGGGGATGTCCGACGCGTGCTGACCGCACTTGCCTCCGCTCGTGAGCTTGGGTCCCCGCAGATGGTGACGGTGGTCGGTGACCCCGGTATCGGGAAGAGCCGGCTCGTCGTTGAAGTTGCCGCGGCGGTGGAGCGCGACGGCCATCCTGTCACGTGGCGGCGCGGCCGCTCTCTCGCCTATGGCGAGAGTGTCTCGTTCCTGGCGCTCGGCGAAATGGTGAAGTCCCAGGCGGAGATCTTCGAGAACGACGGAGCCGACCAGGCGGAGGCGAAATTGAGTCGCGCGGTCGCCGAACTCGTCAGCAACGATCGCGAGCGTACGTGGCTCTTGCGATATCTGCGCCCACTCGTCGGTCTCAGTGGGGAAGCGGAGGTCGCGGAACGATCCGGGGAAATGTTCGCCGCGTGGCGGCGATTCCTGGAGGAGGCGGCCGCGGTGCAACCGCTCGGCCTCATTTTCGAAGACATCCATTGGGCCGACGACGGTCTCCTCGACTTCATCGGCGAGCTCGCCCATCTCGCACGCGGCCAACTCCTCATCCTGTGCACAGCGCGGCCGGAGCTACTTCAACGGCGACCTGCCTGGGCCGATGAGACGCGCGATCGGACGACCCTGACCCTCGAGACCCTCGACGACGAAGATGCCCTTCGCCTGTTGTCTGGCCTGCTCGATCCCGCGACCCCGGATCGGTTGCGCAGGTCGCTGCTGGAGCGCGCCGGAGGCAATCCTTTCTACGCCGAGCAATGCGCTCGGATGCTGATCGAACGCCGGAGCACGGATGACCAGGTACTTCCGGACTCCGTTCAGGCGATCATCGGAGCGAGGCTGGACGCATTGGCGCCATCTGAGAAGGGGCTGCTCCATAGCGCAGCCGTGATCGGCAGGGAGTTCTGGCTGAGTGCCGTGTCCGCGGTCGGAGAGATCGACGGCGTGGTAGTCGAAGGCCAGCTCGCGCGGTTGGAAGAGATGGATCTCATACGCCGCGATCGGCAGTCAACCGTCGAGGGAGAGTCACAGTTCACGTTTCAGCACGTCCTCGTCCGGGACGTCGCGTACGGGCAGGTCACGCATGCTCGACGTGCCGAGAAGCATCGTCGCGCGGCAGAGTGGCTCCACGGCCTGGCTCCTGACCGGGCGGGCGACCGCGCAGAGATGCTCGGCCGGCATTACCTGAATGCGCTTCGGTTCGCGCGCCTCGCAAAACAGGACACCCTCGCCTTCGCCGACCCGGCGCGCAAAGCACTGCGCGAGGCGGGGACGCGCGCCTGGTGGCTCGGCTCACACGCGGCGGCCGCCGACTTCTGTCGTGCGGCGCTGGAGTTGACCGTGACCAACGCACCGGATCGTCCCGAGCTGCTGTTCCAGTATGGGCGCGCGCTGTTTTGGGCCGAAGAGGCGGGCCTGGACGAGATGACGGCGGCCGTCGACGCGATGGAAGCGCAGGGCGATGCCGAGACGGCTGCGGTTGCCGCGAGCTGGGCCTCGAAAGCGTTCTGGATG
>JAXDJK010000681.1:0-2896 GCA_034665665.1 Acidobacteriota bacterium | reverse complement strand
TCTGGCATTGGGAATCGGCGAACATCACCGCGATGCGCGCTTCCCTTTCGCGGGGAAGTACGTAGCCGGCATAGGTCTCGAACCACCTCGTGACGTGCTTGTCCTTCACGCAGGTCAGGTCGCGGAGCAGGGTAACACGCATGCGGCGCTTGCCGGCCGAGACGGCATCGCTCAGCGCGCGCCGGATCGCCGAGGGTGACGGGGCCGGCGAGTCGCCGTCTTCCGAGGCGTAGAGGATCTGGAAGAAGAGGATGAACAGCGGCTTCTTCTCCAGGTCTGAGACCACGTCCCAGAAGTCGAGATAGGCAGAGATCACTTGCGGCGAGTGGTCCGCACTCCACTCGTCTGCCTGCAGGGCGTGGTTGACGACCACCACCGGATCGGCGAGCGCCGCTACATGCTTCCGGAAGGCCTCGGGTGACGGATCGGCGAGCGGGAAAGTAAAGGCGCGGAAGAGCAGGTTTCGCAACGCCGGAGGTCCCGATGTGAGCGTCCACCCACCATGCCAGGGGATGTCGATTCTGGCGGGACGGCTGTTGCCGGCGTAGGGGACGAGTTTGGTCTCGACGATCCGCCTGACGAAGCTGTCGGGATTGTCCTCCTCGCGGCCGCCGAGGAAGAACGCGGCCGGTGCAGCGCCGGGCGAGCTGTCGCCGCCCAGCACGGCGTCGACGGTGTCCTCCTGAAACTCGCGGTTGCAGAGCAACGGGGTGATGCTGCCCCCGAAGACCTTCGGCCCTCCGAGGTGAGACGGGAGACCGAGCGACTGCAACAGCCGCCGAGAGAGGATTTGAAAGTCGCCACCGCCGTCATAGTCGATGGGTGCGAACGACGAGTAGTTCCGGTAGGAAATCGCCTGCAGTGCGGAGAAGGGGTTGTTGCTCGGGCGTCCGTAGAGAATCGGTACGATCCTCATGTCGCCGCGCTCGATGAAACGGTCACTGGCCTGGCGGATCTCCTGGGCCACCTGCGTGCTGTTCATCGACGCTTCGGAGACAATGATGACGAAGTGGGAGCATCGCTCGATGGTCTGCCGCAGCGTCGCCCGCCAGTCGGCGCCCGGGTCGATCGAGAGCGGCGCGACGAAGACTTTGACGTCGTGCGTTCCCAGGAACCGGCAGATATCCTGAGCCAGCTTCTCGTCACCCGGGTGGCGCCCCGTGTAGGAGATGAAGACATGGATCCCGCCAGTCGGCCGCTTTGGCCGCAGGAATGCGAGTTTCGAGCGGAGATGCTGAAAGGCCATTCGCGACAAGTTCGGAATGGCGTAATTGTAGCGGAGTCGTGAGTACAGCCGCGCCTCGATGTTGAGCCGCGGCTCACCCTCCATGGTCGACGACTACTCGCGTTCGTGTCGGTGTGTGGCTCGGCTGTCGCAGTTGTTATGGGCACCGTCACTGTCGGCGTGATGGCAACGCGCTAAGCAGTGAACACGAACACTACGCATTCACCCTTTGCACTGGCGTTGAGCGATGGCCACTGCTGCGATTACACTTTCCGGCGCAGGTCGGAATTTTGAGGCGCGCAACTCTCGGGAGCAAGACCGGCGAATCATTTGACTTCGGAAGCACGTTGGGTATGACTAATTCGGTCCGAGCAACTGATGGGGTGGGGGTTGGGCGAGAGCTGCACCAAACACAACGTATTACTTCCGATATGTCACCCGACACGGTGAAGCGAAATGCGTTGGGCACGTGCAGACGTTTACGACGGACGGGCTGTAGATCGCACCCTCTAACTTCACGCTGAAGCTGGTGCGGCCAGGTAATCGGCCCGGCGTCGGGGCTGCCTACCTCCCTGCCAGCTCGCGTGTACGCGTCGCGGCCACGCCGGCTCGCTGAAACTTAGAAAGGTGGTTCGCGACCTCCGCCTCCTGCAGATCCCTCCGTGGATCGGGCCTGACGGCAATTACCGCAGCCGCCCGAGGACCGCGTCTGCCGCGTCAGTCGCCCGCAAGAGACGAGGGCGCTCACCAACGCCACTCCGACATCGACGCGCTCGGGCGGATGCGCGCGATCTCGGCCGGTGACAGATTGTCCTTGCCTGTCCCGATCGACGCGTCAGCCCGGCGCGCAGCGGCAGCGGCCTGGAGCGCACTCTCCGCGCGCGCCACGTCGTTCCACCTTCTGCCGACGTGCCAACCGGCACCGCGCGCTGCTGCCGCCGGAAATCGTCAGAACCATTGACGGTCGGCGTCGTAATAGAGAGTTACGAATCCCTGCATGCTTCGATCGAGGCTCTTGCTCTCCACCATTACTGTGGTCTGTTTGTCGGCGACTCTTCACGCCGACGAGCCGTCTCACGTCAAGGTCGCGCTGGTTCCGGAAGTTCGGACCATCGCCCCAGGCGTGCCGTTCTGGATGGCCGTGCGCCTGAAAATGGACCCGCGGTGGCACACGTACTGGATCAACCCGGGCGACAGCGGCGCGCCGACGGAGATACGGTGGAACCTTCCGCCCAGGTTTGAGGCCGGACCGATTCAGTGGCCGTACCCGGAGCGCATTGAGCTCCCGCCGCTGGTCAGTTTCGGGTATGAGGACGAGGCGGTGCTCCTCGTCCGGATCACTCCCCCGCGCGACCTGAAGATGAGGGAGCGCGTCACCCTCACCGCGCACGTGAGCTGGCTGGAGTGCGAGGAGCTGTGCCTTCCCGGAGAAGCGACGCTCAGCGCCGTCGTTCTCACGGGACCGAACGTCGAAAACGACCCGGCCGGCGCCAGATTCTTCGCCGAGGCGCGCGCCCGGCTTCCGCTCGATTCGGGCGATTGGCGTTTTGCAGCCGCATTGGGCCGCGAGCTCGTACGGCTGTCCGCGAGGCCGCCCGTCTGGCTGAAGGAAGCGGTGGCCGAGGCGGAGTTTTTTCCGGAAACGCGTGGGCAGTTTACGAGTGGACGCAG